>QMKU01000397.1 GCA_003646525.1 Campylobacterota bacterium | reverse complement strand
AGCGTTAAGTTACACAGTAACTTTACCTACATATAGTTCTGGTGATGTTGCAATAATTACAGCCTTCAAAGACCAGGATTTAGGTGATTGGAGTATTGCGTCAGATGGTTGGGAATTGGGTAGTACGAATAGAGCGTCATCTGGTAGAGATAGAAGTACTGCTGTATTCTACAAGATATTGGGTGCTGGTGAAGCAAATCCGTCAATCGATTATTCTGACGCGACAAATGACGAAATATCATGGACTTGTCATGTTTTTAGAAGTACAGTAGCATTAACTAATGAATATATATTAGCGTCACTAGCATTTGCCTCTAATCAGAATGTACAGAATCCTGATTTTCCGGTAGTTAATATTGCTGATGGCGGAGGAATGGCATTCTGTGTGCAAATGCAGACTCACGATGACTGTACGGCTGTTGGTGCACCAAGTGGCTTTACAATAGGTGAAACTATATGGGGAAGTGTAAAAGATAATAGACAGCAGTTGGTGTTTTATAACTTAGATATGCCGTCAGGAACAACAAGTATTGGTGGTGGTACGAGTACTTGGAATGCTACTGCTTCCGAGTATAGTGTATATACAATAATATTAGGAATTCCTCCATTAATAAAAATAGATGATGCTCCAATAGAGTTATATGATGGTAATGCCAATAAAGTAGCTACTGGATTCGGGTTTGGTTCATCACAAGGTAGTGGTAAGTTAGAGTTGGGTGATAATTCAAGTTATGCGAGTGCCACATTAGTGGTTCAGAATATAGATAATTGGAGTGATGCTAGCATACAATTCGATATTAATCAAGGTGCTATATCAGATGGATTGGTGTATATATTCATTACTAACGATAATGGGGATATTGCATCATGGGGTGCTACTATTGGTGAGGTTAGTTATACTGAATATATTAGTGGATTGACACCAGATCACTGGTGGAGATTCAACGGGGACTTCGTAGACGAGGTTGGTGGTAAAGATGCTAACAATCAAAGTTACGATCCAACACCTACATTTAGCAGTACTGAGCTAGTTAAAGGTACTACACAAAGTATGTTAATGACTGACCCAGGAAGTAATACAGAACCAGGAGATAGTACACTTATGAATACAGCTCAACATCAAAGAAGGTGTATAGTAGGTTGGTTCAGATTAGAAAAAGTACAATTAGTTCCAAGTGCTATATTTGAAGAGGGTGGTGGGGTTAATAATCACTACTTCGCAGTAGGATTTGGAAACACATTATTGGTTAATGTGGCTAATTCAAATACTGGTAACTACTTCAAAATACAAGTTATTAGTGACTTCAAACTGAAAGCTAATAGAACATATATGGTATCACATAGGTTTGAGGGCAATGGGTTCGGTAACTATTGTGGATTAGATATTGATGGAGTTCCACAAAGTAAAGTTGCTGGTGGTGAACCAGATAATGATGTAATGGCGTCACATAGTGGGGATATATCGTTCGGTAAACCAGATGCCAACTTGGATACTGGTGGGACAGATATCAGTTATAAAGGTGCAGTGCCATGTCATAGAGGTGAATGGGCAAGCTGGGCTGGAAATGAATCGGGTGGCGGTATGATAGATAGTATTACTACACCAGAGCTAAGAAGAATGTTCCTACTAGGAATGGTTGCGGATGTAGATATAGTTACTGATACGACTACTAATATGCAGGCTGACTTCGCTAGTTATGCGAATAGTGCAATTGCAGATGCCGCGTTGTGTATGCGAGTGAATGTACCCAGTGATGCTACTGACTTGACTGTTACAGCAACCAATATGATATTCGATCAAGGTGCAAGTAAACAGATACAATGGACAGGCAGCGGCGTGCTAACAATAGTTAATGAAGGCTCATCAAATGTATTGGCAAGTGAATGTCATGCTACAATTGGTGGTAACATAGTAATAGAAATCCCTGCTACATTTACAGTAGATACAGTGCTAAGTGGTTCAAGAGTTGAAATATATGATAATGAGGTGAGTAACCTAGAGAATCATGATACTAAACTAGCGTACACCAACAGTAGTGGTACATCATTCCAATACAGCCACAGTGGAACAACTAATGATATTGTAGTTAAAGTGTTCAAAACTGGATACAACGAACAAGTGATACCATATACACTAGGTACTACTGACCAGGTATTGTATGCAAGTCAGCAAATAGATACTAACTAAGCTAATACTCAGTAAGGCTGAGGTATAATAGTAAAAAGATATAAGGATAGTAATGAATGAATTATTAATACCACTCCAGCAATCGTGCGTACAGCAACTAACTCATCAAGATGAGAGAGGTAAGCAGAACTGGGAAGTATACAATGAGACAGGAGAAGTGATGTGGGAGTTACCAAAGCACTTCACAGAGTCAGAGATATTCAATATACAAGACTACGTTAAGAAGTACGAGCTGAATGCATTCGATATAGGAATGAAAGAGATGAAGAGACGTATGCTAATAGACATACAGAAGATTCAGAAGTTTAATGAGCTAAGAATTAACCAGATGCAGGTAGAGAATACTAAGTTAGCTACAGCACTAGGTAATGCACTAGGTATGGATGACGAAGATGATGGTCAGAGTAAGATAGGTATACCGGAGCATATGAGATAGTACTGGAATAAGT
>QMKU01000396.1 GCA_003646525.1 Campylobacterota bacterium | reverse complement strand
TGAAATATTTGATTGCCTTAAAAAGCCAAATATCTCCTCTTCTCTATCAATTCTTTTGATTTCGTATGCTGGCTTTTTGGAGCAATCTTTGCAAATATGGTTCTTGTGACCTTTTCCTGAGAACTTTTCATTTGCCCTTACCTTGCCACAAATTCTGCATAAATGACCCATTTGAATTTTCCTTTTTTTGTGGAATGTTATTTACGCTTCAAGCTCAGCTTTTTTGGCATTGAGCACTTTAAGTCTCCTTCTCAAGGTTGCAATTTCCTTTTTTACTTTTCGAAGTTCTGTCTGATTTTTGCTTTTATTCAAACCCTCCTCCCCAAGCTCTTCTATGATATACTCTTCAAGCTGTCCTCTAAGTACCCTTAGATATGGGTTGCCATAGATTGCTCCTTCTCGATATTCAAGCCGACTAGCTTTGATACCTCTCACGATGAAATCCCGATCCACTCCATACTCTTTTTGTGCAGTTTTATCACTAAGCGTTGCTCCTTTGCGATTCCACTCTCCATATTCAGCCATATCAACCTTCCAAATTCAAGATTGTTTATTGTACCAGATTTAGATTTAAGGAAGCTCCCAAAGAATCTTCATTGGTAGTCACTATATGTGCACCATTACTTAATATACTTTTAAAATATGATAGAAATTTTATTATTTACTTTGCATAAATAATTGTTCTAGAACATTATTGTAGTTTAACTGAGTTTGAGGTATCATTTTATTGAAACTTTCAATGTTTTATTTCACTCAATTTGATTGTATTTGACTGAGTGATCTATTGTGATACCATTTATTTGTTTAATTCTATTTTAATTGTTAGGTGGGGGGTGAAGGATGCCAATTCCCAGATAGTCATAAATTCTATTATAAAAATGTAACTGCTGGCTATAAAATGGTTGGCAATGCCGTGCCTCCTAACCTTGCATATTTCTTAGCAGAAAAAATAATTAAAGACTTATGGCAAGATAGATGGAGTGATGGAGAAGGAAGCCATAGAAGCATCACTAGTGTGGAAAAGGTAAAATTGTCATACTTTTAGGCATATGGGCTTATCCATCTCCATCTATCCCAGTTACAATCAAAATATCTATCCAATTGTTTCAGTGTATCATATAAATTTTCATCTGACCACTTGCTTTGCTTGAAATCATTTTTCACAAAGTTTTTAAATCCATAATAAAACTGTGCGATAAACTCCTCTTTTCTTACTATTGTATCCAAGGCTATATGCTCTTTTTTGTAGATGCAATGTTTGAGAGCATAATGGTCATCAGCTACCACTACAAGTCTCAAATGTATATTGTCTACAGGATATACAAACAGTTTTTTGTATCTTCCCTCTTCTTCTATTTCCCAAGAGCTTAAGAGCCTATCAAAGCGTATTCCTTCCATCCACCAGATAAAATTATCAAATGGCTCAAAAGCATAACTACAATGTATAGTTATAGATGTTTGTACTGTTTCGATAGTAAGGTAAATCCACCCATGGTATTTTTCAGGATGCTTAAACGATATCTTGAGTGTTCTATCAATATTATCTGTTTTGTGTGTAAGAAGTTTTTTGAGTCGTCTGTACTCTTTTTCTGCGTTGAGCGTCCTAGGTGTGACTCTCTTGAGTTTCTGACATTTATCGTAAGGTCGTGTAATCTCTTTGAAGTATTTTTGCATTCATGGTGTACTGCTATGTTAGATTTCTAGTTAGGTTAGCCTTAAACTAGTTGATGCTAGTATAGCATAATTATTTAAAATTTTAGGGATTTTAGGGACAGGTGACGAAACCAAACTTTTAGTACCAACTTAAGTACCGTGCATTATAAAACAAATCCATGCCACAATCGAGGTCATGTGTTGCAAATATATTTGTATAAACACAAAAGGAGATCTACCCTATGCCCTTAGAAAACAGATTAAACATTAGTAACGATGTAGAAGTAGCAAGAGCTGAAGAGAGACTCAGTAAAACAAAGGCAAAAAAGCTTTTCAAAAGCGGTTTTTTGGATAAACTCAATACGGGAAGTTTTCAGGCATTTGCTGATATTTACCATTATCTTTTTGCTGAAATCTACGACTTTACAGGTAAAACTAGAACGGTTAATATCTCAAAAGGTAACTTTAGGTTTGCTCCTATTATGTATCTGGAAGTTTCCTTGAAAAATATAGAGGCGATGGCACAATCTAGCTTTGATGAAATTATTGAAAAATATGTAGAGATGAATATTGCCCATCCATTTAGTGAGGGCAACGGACGATGCACTCGTATATGGCTTGATCTGATTTTGAAAAAGGAGTTAAGACAAGTTGTAGATTGGAGTTGTGTTGACAAAAATGATTATCTACTTACTATGGAGAGAAGCCCTATCAAAGATATAAGAAATTAGGATTTTGCCAAAAGAGGCTTTAACAGACAAGACAGATGACAGTACGATCTATATGAATGGGATCGATGTAAGTTATCACTATGAGGGCTATATCCTATATAAAACAGAAAATCTTGAGGATGAATAGCTGCGGGTTAGATTAGAGATCGATAAAATTGAGTAATTTTTAACCCCGGAAGATACTCCGGGATAAATAGTCTACGCGTATAAATCCTCTTGATATAGCTCTAGTGAGTGATTTGATTTGTCCAGTGCATCG
>QMKU01000395.1 GCA_003646525.1 Campylobacterota bacterium | reverse complement strand
AGGATTTTTTGGATTTCAACAACATTAAATAACAAGTAGAGCCTTTATGAGAAAATAAGATACATATTTTACCCAAAAAAAGTTAAGTTTAGGATTGTTGCTTGATAAGAACCTCTTTTACATCGCTGTATACCTTACTTTGACAAAGAATTTCTATCTTTTTTGTTGGTATCTCATCGACTATCAAAATAGCAGAAAGAGAGAAGAAATCAGACTCCAAGAAATGCCGAACTTTGAGCTCATTTGCAAAGGAGGGTGGAGAAAATATCAACGATTGAACGCTAACATAGTCAGTATGACATAGTTCATTGTATCGGTTTAGCGTAACAAAGCGAACTTCATCTCGGTTCATATAGTGCACTTGGTCAACTTCGTATACAATCTTGCCTCGACTGTAGTCATTCTTGAGTGTAGAGTAGGGGAGAAAGTGAGCTGGAATACTCTCTCTATGAACCTTTAGAAGAGCTCGCAAAAGTCTCCAGTTGAGAAAACGCTGTTTGATGATTTTGTAGGGGATATTTTGCTCTTCATATTTCCATCGCTTCTCATACATATCAATACGCGCTTCTATCGATTCGGGTTGAACTTGTCCTGAGAGAGATGTGAAGAGTTCGTCAGTCAACTTATTTTGCTGGTCTCGCTGCATCGTCAATCCATAAATGCAACCGCAGTAATCCTGCCGATAAAGTGCATCCTCTTTTGCCATTCTATTTTGCTCCTGTGTACCAGATGCTTTGCGATAATCGGGAGAGAGGAAAGTCAAGCCATACTTGCTTGCCAATGATTCTCCTGCATGTTTTAACTGTTGAAGTGACTTTTTTGGACTAGTCAGGAGTGTAGAAGTGTAGCTCTGTTCACCAATCATGTGTGCTTTTTGTGCGCTGACTTCAAAACGATGATCAAAGCAGACAGAGCATCGTGCTCCTTTTTCTGGTTCATGCTCTAAGCCTCGAACTGCCTTGAGCCAGCTATCTGTGTCATAGTCACCCTCTATCAGATCAATATTTAACATTTTGCAGGATCTCTTGACCTCAAGAAGGCGAAGTTGATATTCACTGTAGGGATGAATATTAGGATCATAAAAAAATCCGATCAGTTTTTCATCTGGATAGCTTTCTAGAAGTTTTTGTAGAAAATAGTGGCTATCAACAGCACAACAAATATGAACTAACACACGCTACTCCATAATAATTTTAGCAACGGCCTGACTGCTTCCATGATCAAGATAACTCTTGAGATCCTTAGCCTTTTGAGCAAACAACTCTTGATCAAAATGATGATATTCATGGAGGAGATTTTCGACTGTAACACTCTCTTGGATCAGTTCAGTGTGAAGTTTTGAGCCGTCATGATGTTTTAGAATGATATTGGCAAGACCTATCTCTTTGAGACCGAGGAATTTTGTTCCGATAAAGTAGTCAATTTTTTTGGCGATATAATTGAGAACAAAGGGAGTTCCCACAAGGGCAGCTTCAAGTGTGGCAGTTCCACTGCATATAAAAGCAAAATCAGATTGTTGGAGAGCAGAATGTGTATCTCTAATGATTTCAAATCCCTCTGTTTCGCCATAGAGTTTATCGATAGTCTCTTCACTGAACGATGAGGGCACGACGAGCAGTGCACGGCTTACATGGAGATTATCTCTGAGTTGGCGGTAGATAGGCATTAGCTTTGCAATCTCTCCACGACGGCTTCCAGGAAGATAAGCAATGGTCTTGTTTTTACTTGACTCTGCATCTCTCTCTCGATTTGTAAGATCTATCTCATCAAGAAGAGGGTGTCCTACATACTCTGCCTTGTGTTGATAGTAGTCGATCTCAAAAGGAAGAATGCCCAACAATCGGTCACAATAAGCTTCCAGTTTCTTGACACGATTGGGGCGTGTGATCCATATCTGAGGGAGGATATAGTAGATGATCTCTTTGTCTGGATAAGTTTTTTTGAGTTTTTTGGCAAGTGGGAGGTTAAAACCAGAACTATCCATCAGGAGAATTTTGTCTGCTTGATCGGCGAGTGCGACCATTTCGTCAGCTACTTTGAAAAACCAGCGCAACTTTTTGAGTGCATCGACCACACCCATGATTGCCATCTCGGAAATGTCATGGTGAGGATCTCCTAATGATTTGTCAAAAATACCCAACAACTCCAGATCTTGTGTATGTTTGAGCACTTCTCTTAAGTGCAAATTGGAGGAGGGTTCGAGTGCAGAGACTAAGAGTTTCATAGTGATCCTGTAATCTTCTTGGATTAATCTTTTCTTGGTTTGCTACTTCTCTGCCCACGGTGTCCACTTCCGCTACGGCCGTTGCGTTGACCGTGATTGCTTCTGTTGCCACCTCCACTTGATCTTCTGCGTCTATGTCCACTTCTATTACGGTCATTGCCTCTATTTTGCATAGCTCTTTCGAGCAGAAGTTCTATCTCTTTGAGACCTAGACCAATATTTTCTCTTCCTTTGATATTTTGATTTTGCTGAAGCCTAGAAGCTAAAAGATGTGCGATAGTAACAATATCAAGATCATGCTGTAGTGTTTTGACTAGATTGATGGCATTTTCAGTTATCTGAGTTCCTGCGATGTCGGCTATTAGTTCATCAGATTTACTATTTTGTACTTCTTGGCGAGTAGGAATGACTTGTGTTGCT
>QMKU01000394.1 GCA_003646525.1 Campylobacterota bacterium | reverse complement strand
GTGTGTTACTCTCAGAGCTGTTATAGCTTTAGCACTATTAAGAGAATTAAAAAAGAGGGCCCGAAAGCCCTCTTATTTTTTAGCCTAAATACTCTTAGCTTACTCCAGGAATTGCTATCCCTAAGCTGCTAAGCCCGTCAACCAATCCTCCAGTAGATGAAAGTGAATCAACTAAATCCGTCATCTGTCCTTGAGATACAGGGCTGTTAGCTGGGTCAGCCACTATATTGCGAGATACTTGTACTCTTATTGGTACAATTCTATCACAACGTATTTGAACGCCTTCGCCTACAACTACAGAACCTTGAGACATTCCCATTTGATGGGCTTCGATGTTGCATTCTTCAAAGAATACAGCACCAATGTCTTTATTGTTATTATCTCTTACATACATCACAAGACCAATTGGTTGTGAGAATAATGTAGAGGCTAAGTTAATAAAGAAGTTATCAAATCCAGGAAGATCTTTGTTGCTGATATTAGGTAGTTCACCACATTCGTTATTTTTAAACTTAATGGCCTCTATCTTAGAATCAGGACAGCTTGTTACGTCTCTTAAGCTGTTGCCAGCAGTTCCTCCGCCTATCTTTGATTCTGGGTAGTAGGCATAAAGCATACGAAGCAATGATGGGCCACTGAAGAACACTCTAGAGAGGCCAAGACTTGTCAGGTTTCTAGCAGTCAAGAAGTAGCTTCTCTTTGAGCCAAGCTCAAATATCTGTTGAAGCTGTCTGTTTTGATTGATAGTAAAGTCGCTCACAACACCCAGAGGTATTGCAAAACCACTTTGAGTAGCGCCAACAGAAGAGCTTCTAGTGAAACCACCTATGCTTGGGGAAGCGCCAGTTGTAGCACCTGTCCCTCCCATAGATAGATCAGATAGCCTAGGGGCTGTTGCGCAGATGATCACAGTGTGTGACCCTACGAATTCGCCCCCAGTTAGATTCTGCTGAACGTGCTGAGAATTGAAGTCCCAGTTGCTAAAACTTGTTGTTACTTTGCTCATAATTCAGCTCCTTATACGTAAAGCACAAGCTTAATGTAGTTCAACGGAATGGGCAGCTCTAATATCATGCAGATGATAACGCGATCTTTTTGCGTCGGATCTACATAAATTTGCTCTAGGGTAGCTTGGTTAGCTAGTCCTTCATCCATCCAGCGTGCGGCTAAACTATTACCGACGCTATACAGCGTAGTCATAGTCTCTTCATTGATAAGGTACTTACCAATGTAAGGCCTGTAAGTATCACGTCCCATCTTAGCCATGTAGTCAAGAGCTCTAACACAAGAGAATTCACGTTTTTCTATTGAATCCATATTGGTTGTCAATTGATGACGTATAAAGGGCTGTGTCCATACGTTAGGTTGTGCAATTATGAAGTTACCACCAGCAGCGATAGTGTTTAAGTGTCGCTCTAGGAAGTAGTCACTTGTAAAGAATACGCGAGTGATGCCCGTCATACTCATGTTAGTCATACCATTCTGTGGAGCCATGCTTTGTGCATAAGCACCAATCATAACACATGCATAATATCCAGGAAGTGTCTCTAAGTTTACGCCATCCTCTACTAGGCCAACTATAGGAGCCATCACATGAACCATACGTCTAGTGCCAAAACCAGCTCCGTAGGCTGCATACATCTCTGCACGCTCATCTTTTGTAAGATCAGTCTTAACTATTTGATAAGTTAAATTAGCTTCAAAGGTAGTCCACAGTGTGTCTATTACAAGCTCTGAATCAGACTTAACTAATACAATGTTGTAACGTCCTGCTGCGGCGCCTGTCTCTATGCTAAGTATATCACCTGCGTTAATCCCGTCTTTAGATATGAATTTACCATCAAGATCTATAAAACGATTTCTTTCGTACGTGCCCGCACTTGCCATAACTGCTATGTCTACGTTTACAAACACGTTAGCAGCGCTTATAGCTGCGGTAGTTGACACTACCTTGTATACTTGCACTATAGGCTCTGGGAAGGTATAAGTACCTGCTTCCGTAAGCTTATAGTTGTTGTTCGCAGTGATTACAGTCAAAGACATTCCTTCTGGAAGCTCCACTGGAAGTAACGGATCAGGATTAACTTGTCCAACGTTAAATAGCCTTACTTTGAGTGCCTTGTGGCCTGCATTGGGCACAATAGTTTCAGAAACTACAATTGCCGCCTGATAAGAAGCTAGTAACGTCTGGCCTTCTACTACGCTGGCTTCCATAGGTCTGCCTAACCAGTCTACATAAGCTGTGCCACTAATCTCAGTAATAACATAGTCTACGCCGTTAGTGAAGTTTTGCAAACCTGCAATTGATACTTTAACTTGGGCATTATCTAGTGGTATGCCGGAGAGCGCTGCTTTACCAGCCACTACCTCAGCAGCACTTATAGATACGTTGTCAGTTCTTGGGTCTAATGCAGTTGTTTGTTCGGCAGCAGTCATTGAGAAGTATTCTGTGTAAGAAAGCTCGTCTACTGTGCCAAATGCAGTCACTACCATTTTCTTAGTCAAGTCTGTTTGAGCAGAAGTAACTCTTACTTTAGTGATGCGCTCGCCTGCAATTACTTGTACGTATGTGTGGTAGGCATCTGTGTCAGCTGCTACGGTTATGTAGGTTCCAGGATTAGAGAGTACTTCGTACTCTATGACAGT
>QMKU01000393.1 GCA_003646525.1 Campylobacterota bacterium | reverse complement strand
TAGATAGCGTAGTTCATATTGAGTTGTCTCATAAATTTGGAGAGGTTTTCTTTTTGTATCTCTATGAGTAGGTGGTAGTGGTTTGTCATAAGACAATAGTTATGTATAGTTATCCCATAACTTTTAGCATAAAAACACATCAACTCTTCAAACTGTTCAAAGTCAGCAGGTTCTTTGAAGACAACTCTTTGATCTACACCTCTGTTAATGATATGGTAGTAGCCTGCTATCTCTATGCGTGGTTTTCTAGGCATAATTGCTCCTTCTAGGTAAGGATTATAGCAGATCAATACTGAGTTGTAGTTGTTACCTGACCCCTTAGCTCCCCTTAGCTCCCTTAGCTCTGATAGATTTTAGAGATGTTTTTGTGTGTGATTTATTGGGTTTTCTTTTAGCATTTATTTGGTTAGAGATTGATTGGTGTGGTTAATGTGGGGGTTACACTAAATTCATCATAACTATTCTATTGTTTAGTGTGGATTTTTT
The DNA here is from genome assembly GCA_003646525.1 of Campylobacterota bacterium. Classification (GTDB taxonomy): domain Bacteria; phylum Campylobacterota; class Campylobacteria; order Campylobacterales; family Sulfurovaceae; genus SZUA-451. The sequence continues at coordinate 2,160 of QMKU01000393.1, read as the reverse complement.
TAATGGAGAATATTTTTTGTGTTACAGTTACTCCGACGAGTGAATACAATAAAGGGCAATTATAATCTTTTTTGATATACTAATCACAATGAATATAAAGGGCTTTTAATGGTAGAGTTTGCTACTTTGAGAATAGATAATTTTAAGTCATTAGAAAGATTCGATATAGGTTTTAGTAAGTTTACTTGTTTGATAGGACTCAACAGTTCAGGAAAATCTACGGTCTTGCAAGCGATTGATTTTGTATCTCAGCAGATGCATGGAGATATCACAGGATGGCTCGGTGATAGAAATTGGGAAGTCAAAGAGTTAAAATCAAAACTGACTGATAAACGATTGATTGAGATAACTGTAGCATTTGTATATCACGAAGATATTTATGAATGGAATCTTAAATTTAACCCTGTATTGAAAAAATGTACTTATGAGAATATAGTTAAATATGGTCCTTTTCCCATAATAAAAAATATTTTTGAAGTAAAAGATTCTAAATATATGATAATGAAAGATTTAGAAACAGATGAAAAACTTACGGGAGATATCATACAAGATTATGAGGGTTCATTTCTCGCAAGTTTAAAAAATGAATTTTTACCACTGCCCATCAAAGAGTTTAAAATTTATATTCAAAATATCTATTCACTTGACTTGATCTCTCCTCAAGAGCTACGCAAACGCTCACGAGTAGGGAGTAAACTAGGACTAAGTGGTGCAAACCTAAGTGCTTTTCTGAATACATTCACGGAAGAACAAAAAGATAAAATGCTACAACAACTCCAGAAGTGTTATCCAAACCTAGATGCTTTAGAGATCAAAAAATCAAAGGGAGGGTGGAGTAGATTGGAGTTGGTGGAGAAGTTTGGTGACAAGAAGATGAGCAATGAAGCAAAGTATCTCAATGATGGGATACTACGGCTCATTGCAATACTCGCACAACTCCAGAGTCAAAAGAGTTTTTTACTCTTTGATGAGATAGAAAATGGTATAAATGCAGAATTGATTGAGTATCTGATGGATACTTTGATAGCCTCCAAACACCAAGTGATGATAACTACCCATAGTCCAATGATACTCAACTATATAGATGATGATATAGCAATGAAATCGGTGAAATATATCTACAAGACAAAAGAGGGCTTCACTAAAAGTATCCCACTTTTTGATATCCCATCAATGCAAGAAAAATTAGAGATGATGGGAGCTGGTAGTGCTTATGTTGATACTAATTTGGACAAACTCTTGGAAGAGATTGAGACACTTAAAGTAGAGGAGTAGGGAGTGCATTTGGTTTTGAGTGGAGAGGGACCGAGCGATTTAGGACTCTTTTCACAGTTCAAAAATGAGTTTATCGCTGGAAGTATGTACTATATCATAGATAAACTCATCGAGCAAAAATATGAATACTCTTTTTATGACAATAAAAAGGATACAATCACTTTTGTTCCCAAAATAGAGTTGAAAAAGATTAGCAAAAAACTTCCTCCTTATACTGGGAAAAAAGGTTTGCAAGGAACAGGATATTTTATCAATAATGCTATAGCTTTAGCAAAAATCGCAAAAGAGAAATCGCAAAAACTAGATGATGATGAGGTAATAGCCATACTATTTCGAGATAGTGACGGTGCCAATAGCAGTGATACTACCCTATGGCAAGATAAGGTCAACTCTATAAATCAAGGCTTTAAGATAGAAAAATTTGATAGAGGTGTCGCGATGGTACCCAAACCAAAATCCGAAGCTTGGCTTATTTGTACACTGAAAGAGTATCCTTATCACAATTGTGAAACGCTAGAAGAGAGATCGGGGAATGACAACTCTCCGAATAATCTCAAAGATGAATTGGCAGGCTATGATATTTCTCATGCTCAGATCAATGAAATGATCCAAAATGGAGAAATTGATATCAACCAAATAGATATGCCTAGTTTTCTATATTTTAAAGATAGCTTGAAAGAATTGTTGTGAAGCTTCTCCTTTGGTTTTAAACTAAAACCATCAAGTGAAAGCCTATTGTCCTCTCTCCCTCTCCTCACCCACGGGCAATGCCAATGAAATAAGGAATTATCGTAGGGGCAATCCCTATGTGGTTGCCCTAATTAGGGTAGCCACATAGGGCTACCCCTACAAGTTTTATTCAAAAAAAGCTTATTTCATTGGCAT
>QMKU01000035.1 GCA_003646525.1 Campylobacterota bacterium | reverse complement strand
TCAGTTTCTTTCATTTGTTCACTGGTTTCTTTCATCTGCTCATCCGTTTGAGCTTGTGATTCTCTTAGTGCTAGTATTGATTTGCTAATCTCTTCATAGGTTATCATCATCTATCCTTTGGTTTTATTATAGCATAAATACAGCCCACTCGGAGCAGGGACTTCAGTCCCATCAGACGGGACTGAAGTCCCTGCTCCAAGTATCTGTTTTTGGTATTATTGAACTGTAGCTCCTGTATTACCGTACAATAAAGTCCCATAGTTACCAATATCTAAATTATAATATAAAACTTTAGCAACTTTAGCTAAAATATATGTAAATTTATTTTATAAATTACTGTTAGAGGAGTTGTTAAATGAGTGATGGGGTATTTTCAAGCTGGTAAAAATGTCTTTTATTATGTTGGTAACTCATCTATGGTTATGAAACCTTTTGCTTTTATATTGGCTATAGGATTCAATATCATTCTACTTCCTGTTGGGATAATCTTTGGGTTATTTATAGTATTGGATCACCTTGGTAACTATACAGATAGTATGCGTCAAAGTATTATAAATGCTATGGAGAGTCATAGCTGGCGTGTAGATGACTCTCTACTCTCTTTTATCTTTAGACCTATTATTATTGTATTTTTATCACCTCTTTTCATCATATCACTCATCATACCAAAGGTATCTAGTGATGCTATGATCAATGCAAGTGCAGATGAAGTCAAGCAGATCATCAATGGTGCTGGAGCATTCAAGAGACTCAATAGTGTGATATGGAATACAATGCATAGAATGTTTATCTATATCAAAAACGCACCTCTACTTCTCAAACCTATAGTAGCTCTAATAGCCATATATTACTCTATGGTGTTGATCATACTAGGAACTATCTTTATTTTTCTGATTCCATTGGATTGGTTGAGTCAAATAGTAGAGAGTATTCGACAAGGTATAGTGCGTTTTGTAGATAGTAGTCAAGAGCGTATCAGATATAGAACAAATGCTTTTATCTTTATACCTATAGTTTTGGTACTACTGGCACCTCTATTTTTGATAGCGATCTTGATACCTAAATTTAGCTCTAGTATGACGGATGTGTAAAATGAAAAAGATTTGTATCATAGTTCTACTATGCAGTAGTTTGGCAATGGCAAGCTTCAACTCGACCACATACGAAGCAGATAGCCTCAACGATAGAGGCTATATCCAGCAAGCATACAATAAATATAAAAAAGCCTATGCCCAAGCAAGCAACAAAGAAGAGCTAGTCAAAACTTTTGCTGCTTTGGCAGTAACATCAGAAAAATTGGGACGCAGATATGATGCTGGTAGTTATGCTGATAGGCTAAGGACTATCGATCCACAAAACAGATGGATGAAGCGATATATACGCAAAGATAGCGTAGAAGTCCCCCACAATATCAGACTCATAGACGGAGAGACACATCTATCACAAATGCGTTCTGGCGATATGGCATACAAAAAATGTTTTTGATTGCATAAGGTTAACCTTATCTGGTATAAATAACTATTTTATATGTTATAACCTGTAATTTTATGATAAAATACATTTTACAACATAAAAAGGTAACTTATGCTTAGCAAAAACCAACTCTTTGAGATACTGCTTGATTGGAACTATTGGAATAGGGAGTTTCCACCGACGACGAAACGCAAACTATATGAGATACAGATATCCAAGCTAAGCCAAAATGATGAGGTAGTCGTCATCAAAGGGGTAAGAAGATGCGGTAAATCGACACTGCTAATCAATGAGATGAAACGCCTTGTAGAGAGTGGTGTAGCTAAAGAGGAACTACTCTTTATCAACTTTGAAGATGTTCGCTTGATTGGTCATTTGGGAGTGGAGCTTTTGGGGCTTATCAAAGATACCTATATGGAGTTTGTCGCTCCACAAGGCAAACCCTATATTTTTTTGGATGAGGTGCAAAATATCGAACATTGGGAGAAGTGGGTCAATACGGAGTATGAACTCAAACGCTCATATCTCTATGCCGCAGGTTCCAACTCCTCTATGCTAAGCTCTGAGATAGGTACGGCTCTAAGTGGTCGATATGTAAGTGTGGAGGTTTATCCTCTGAGCTTTAGAGAATTTTTGCTCTTTGAAGATATAGAGATAAACAATAAAATGGAGTTTATATCTCAAAAACATCTAATTAACCGTGAGTTTAGAGCATTTATAGACGAAGGAGGATTTCCTAAAAGTGTGGAGTATCGCCAAAACCATGTGATGCAAAAGGAGCTGATAGAGGGGTACTTCAACTCTATTTTACTCAAAGACATCATAGCACGGTTCAAGCTCAAAAACTTTAATATCCTCAGAGACCTCTCTGCTTTTTTGCTCTCTAATAGTGCTACCTATCACACCATTAATAGACTCAAAAACAGCTTTGGCATCTCTTATGATATGGCTAGGGATTATATGGAGTATCTTGAAAAAGCCTATATGATAATCTCGATTAATAAGTTTGACTACTCACTCAAAAAACAACATGCCAATGCCAAAAAGTACTACTCCATTGATTTGGGACTCTCCAATCTCCTAAGAGTACCAAATCTCAAAACAAAGGGGCATGATTTGGAGAGTGTAGTTCTATTGGAGTTGCTACGCAGGGATTACAAGCCTTACTATTATAAAACCAAAGGAGATTTGGAGTGTGACTTTATAGTAGAGAGAGATAGAGAGATAGTCTCACTTATCCAAGTAACGCTAAGTCTAAATGATGCAAAAACACGCAAGAGAGAACTCGCCCCCTTTGCCAAAGTAATCGATGAGCTAAATCTAAAAGATGTAGAGTTGATGGTGTTGTGTGAAGATAGCTCTGAAGCAGTAGAGTATAATGGACTAGATATTAAGGTTGTCAATATTTTGGAGTGGTTGGTAGAGGCTTGAGGATAAGCCAAGAAATTGACCTTTAAGGAGGGGGGGTTAGCATAAATAAGAAATGTTCTTATGCTATAATGCAATGGATTAATACGAAACCTCTAGTAAACCCAAAAAGGAAAGATAATGAAAAATCTCATACTCAGTACACTGCTCCTCTCTGTCCCGCTACTTGCCACAGAAAATCTCGCCATCACTAATGCGCCAGAAAATATCTCACTGACTATTTATGGAAGTAATCTTGCTATGATTAGTGAAAAACGATCTGCTATGATCGATAATCCTGGTAGTGTAAAGCTCATGTATCCAGGTGTACCTAGTTTGATCGATACTAGTTCAGTCATTGCTATATTTTCACAGCCAGTAAGGCTATTTTCTCAAAACTACTCCTATGATGTGATCAGCTATAGCTCTCTACTTAAGTATCACACGGGGAGAGTCGTTCGCTATACAGATGATGAAGAGTCTACAGAACGAAAGGAGGGAACCCTACTCTCTACCAATCCAATACTGATCCGTGAAAAAGATGAAGGGGCGATCCATACCCCCTATAAAGTATTTTTCCCAAGCATCCCAAAAGAGATGGCGATCAAGCCCTCTCTCTTTTGGAATATCAAAACAGATACCAAAGAGCTCGATATAGATCTCAAATATCTGACAAAAGGGCTCAGTTGGAAGAGTGACTATACGATCGATCTACTCGACGACAATAGACTCAACCTAAACTCTTGGGTCACGATCACCAACAACTCTGGAGCAACTTATCATGATGCCGATATCACCGTCCTCGCAGGAGATGTCAATATGCCCAAAAAACAGGAGATACACAGAGTCTATGCAAAGAGTCGAATGGCTGCTGTCGCAGAGGATGGTGGGAATATCCAAAATGAAGCCTTCTCTGGCTACCATATCTACAAAATACCATTTAGAGAAACCATCAAAGATAAAGAGAAAAAACAGATCTCTTTCATAGGAAAAAAGGCAATCGCGTATGAAAAATACGCCTTCAACAAAGAGTCGTTCTACTTCTCCAATTTTGGAGAGAGGAAATTGCGCTTCAGTCAAATCGTCGAATTTAAAAACAGTGAAGAGAACCACCTTGGTATCCCCTTGCCCAAAGGTACAGTCCGAGTTTACAAGGAAGATCAGGACAAAGTCTCACGATTTGTTGGAGCTAGTACTATCAGAGATATTCCAAAAGATGAAACCGTCAAACTGACTATTGGGAAGTATTTTGATATCGTCGGCAAAGAGAAGATCGTCGATTTTCGTCAAACCAAGAGGGAGAGACATATCAGCTATGAAATCACTGTCAACAACCACAGTCAAAAAGACGAAGTCATCAAGCTTTATAAGAGCGTTCCTACCAATCAGGGTAAATTGACCATCACAGATACCTGTAGCAAGCAGTGTAGCAAAGAACAACTCAATGCTTTTGAGGCACGCTACACTATCGCACTCAAACCGGATGAAGCATACAAAATGACGATCAGTTATGATATGAAGATGTACTGAGACTTTGGGGATACCGATTTAATAATACCAAAAAATAGATACTTGGAGCAGGGACTTCAGTCCCATCAAACGGGACTAAAGTCCCTGCTCCTAATAGTAATATATCCTCATCTACCTCTTCCCCAATATCTGATGCAAAAACATAATCTGCGCAAAAACAGGTGCAAAAATATTTAACAGGGGGATATAGTTGAAGAGTGAAGCGAGCATTGCGGTCACTCCTGACTGTTTGCTTTTCTTTTTTAGTATCGTTTTGTCTGTTATGAAAAGTGAACCAACATCATAGGCAGTAGGCTCTTTCACCAGAATTGACCAGAGCCAAAGCATCCAAATTTGTCCAAGTACGGGGATGAAAAGTAGAGGAAAAGAGAAGAGAAAAAGGAGAAGAAAGAGCACAGAGGTTTTGATAGTCAACCAGAGTGATGTGCTGATGGCAGGGGTACCCACGACTTCAGTGAGGGGGTAGTGTTTTTTTGCTAGTTTGATCAGGAGGGGTTCGCTAAAGAGAGAGGTGAACGCAGAGATCGTAATAATCACCAACATATATCCTACGATCAGTGCGACGATAAGCGTTCCTCCTGATTGGATCCACTCCCAGTCACCGACTAGGGGGATCTTCTGAATATAGGCTGATATCATTTTCTCATATAGCCCCCAAGAGACCGACAGCAGGACGACCCACAGTAGAATCGATCCTAGACCAACTTTGATGACAAAAATGATGACAGTAGGGCTCAGGATATCGCTGAGAGATTTTGTGATAACTTTTTGCATAATGTGGCTTGTCTCCTTATTGATATTCGTTTTTGAAGCTTACATAGCGTCTGGCTGAGGCATAGAGCTCTTCGACTTCTTCGTCTGTCAGCTCCCTGACTACCTTGGCTGGGCTTCCCATGATGAGAGAGCGAGGTGGGAATTTTTTGTTTTTGGTCACGAGGCTACCAGCACCCACGATCGACTCTTTGCCGATGACAGCACCATCGAGAATAGTAGCACTCATGCCTATGAGGCAGGCATCTTCGATCGTGCAGCCATGGAGCATTACTCTGTGTCCGATAGTAACATCATCTCCTATATGTGTGGGATTGCCGTCACTCATATCCTCTTTTTTGTGGTGAGTGACATGCACCATGGAGAGATCTTGGATATTGCTTCGGTCTCCTATCGTGATGAAGTGCACATCTCCACGCACAACACAACCGAACCAGATAGCACTATCTTCACCCATCGTGACTCTCCCTATCACACTTGCCCCATCGGCAATCCAGCCATTTTTTCCCAGTTTTGGTGTCCACTCTTTGAATTTTATCAACATACAGTATTTCCCTTTCTTTTAGGAGTAGGGACTTTAGTCCCGTTTGATGGGACTAAAGTCCCTGCTCCAAGTATCTATTGTTTGGTATTATAAAACTACAGTTCCTTAGCTATCTTTGAGCAGGCGACCTGCCAACTTTTGGACATAGTCTGGTGTCTCTTTGCGTGTCTTGTCGTAGAGTTTGGTGATATAGTTTTCCAGAATCGTATGGTTGTTGATTTTTCCACCTAGAGTAGGCACTTTGGCATATTCACCACTCTCTTTAAGCTCCCAGCGCAATTGATTGTCTTTGAGTTGCAGCAAGAGGATCTGTTCGATTCGTCGTGAGAGGTTGGGCTCTTCGATGGGTGTCATCAGTTCGACACGGCGTACCAAATTTCTAGTCATGAGATCAGCACTGGAGATATAGCATCCAACTTTATCGTGTTTGAAGTAGTAAATCCTAGGATGTTCGAGATATTTTCCGATAATAGAGTGAACCTTGATTGTTTCACTCACCCCTTTGATGCCTGGTTTGAGACAGCAGATGCCCCGAATAATCAAATCAATTTTTGTACCCGTTTTCGATGCCTTATAGAGAGCCTTGATGATGCCAGGATCTACAAGTGAATTTGACTTGAGGATGATGTGACCCTCTGACCCATGCTTGCTCTCCTGACTGATCAATTCGAGAAGTTTTGGTTTGACCTCCGTTGGTGACATATAGAGCGTATCAAGTTCAGTATGAGTAGAAAACCCTGTAAGAAAGTGAAAAAAGCGTGTAGCATCGTTGTTTAGTTTGACCTTAGTGGTAAAATAGCTCATATCCGTATAGATTTTGGCCGTGCTAGGATTATAATTACCTGTTGCAAGATGTAGATAGCTTTTGAGCTTGCTCCCTTCTCGCTTGATCACTTGGGCGATTTTGGCATGTACCTTGAGACCAGGAATACCATAAACGACATGGGCACCAGCATCTTCGAGAGATTTTGCCCAGATGAGATTATTTTCTTCATCGAAACGCGCCTTGAGCTCAACTAAAACAGTCACCTGTTTACCATCTCTGACAGCATCAATAAGTGCCTTGACAATAGGCGATTTGGGCCCGACACGATAGAGCGTCATGCGAATCGCGATCGTATCAGGATGAACAGAGGCTTGTTGAATATATCTTACCACAGGATCGAAACTGTCATAAGGATGGTAGAGTAGCACATCCTGTTTTTCAATGGCAGAAAAGATATCATCACTGTTGAGTGGTGGCAGTGTTTTGGGTGTGTAAGTGGGAAGAATAAGATGAGAGAGAGTTTTGTCTCCTACGATTTGCCACAAGCTTCCGAGATTGAGAGGGGTATCTGCGTAATAATAGATATCTTCTTCTCTGAGTTGCATGTGAGTATTGAGGAAATTGACCAACTCCTTATCAGCACCTTCTTTTACTTCCAGTCGAACTAGTGAGCCTTTATTTCGTGCCCTCAGTCCCTCTTCGAGAATCTCAAGAAAGTCATCAGCCTCCTCCTCTTCGATCGCAATGTCAGCATTTCGTGTCACACGAAAGGGAGTAGAGACAAGCTTGCTATACCCAGGAAAAAGATCTTTGATATAATTCTCGACAACACTCTCTATAGGGATGAAGGTGTGGCCAACCTGAATAAAGCGAGGCAAGAGTCTAGGAATACGGATCAAACCATGCTTGATATTCTCATGCTCATCAACCAGAGTGAGTGCAAGACCAAAGCTGAGGTTGTTGAGGTGGGGAAAGGGGTGCGTTGTATCGATAGCGATAGGGATGATGACAGGATAAATCTGATCAAAAAAGATAGACTTGATTTCTTGTTTTTGTTCTTTGTCGAGTGCCTTGTAAGATTTGATCATAACTTTATGCGCATAGAGCTGAGAGAGGATATCTTTGTAACTGTTTTCCAATATACTCTGCTCTTCATGTAGATAGCTTCGGATCGCAGCAAGTTGTTCACCTGGTGTAAGCTTGTCTGGACCTGTCTCTTGTATCCTAGCTTTATAAAGTGACTTTAATCCAGCCACTCTAATCATATAAAACTCATCTAGATTTGTACCATAAATCGCTAGAAATTTTAATCTCTCTAGTGGGGGGAGCATTTCGTCAAGAGACTGGGCTAAAACGCGTGAATTGAATTTCAACCAAGAGAGTTCTCGGTTGAAGTAGAGTTGAGGTGAGTTGAGGTCAATCATCATATCTCCATAATTTTTCTTAGATTATAGCCAAAAATCAGAGTTTTTTAATTTTTGCGATTTCATCCCTGAGGCGTGCCGCCTCTTCAAAGTCTAGTTTCTTGGCAGCATTAAGCATTTTAGCTTTGAGCTCTTTGACAATCTGTTGTCGTTCAGCTTTGGGCATCTTGTCAAGCTTGGAGTGTTTCCCATAAAACTCTCCAGCATCTTCTACTTTGAGATTTGTATCAAGCTCTCTCAGTGTCGTTGTGGGGATAATGCCATGCTCGGCATTGTAGGCAATCTGTTTTTTGCGCCGTTCACTTGTGATATCTATAGTAGCCTGCATCGATCGAGTGATCTTCTTGGCATACATCAAGACATGTCCGTTGACATTGCGTGCAGCGCGTCCTGAAGTCTGGATAAGAGAAGTTTCACTGCGCAAAAAGCCCTCCTTGTCCGCATCCAAGATAGCGACGAGACTCACTTCGGGTAGGTCGAGTCCTTCTCTGAGGAGATTGATGCCGATAAGGATGTCAAACTCCCCTAGGCGCAAGCTTCGTATTACTTGATTTCGCTCAATCACATCAAGGTCTGAGTGCATATATTTGGCTCTGAGTCCCAAGTCATTATAATAGGTTGTCAACTCTTCTGCCATCTTTTTTGTCAATACCGTAACAAGCACCCGTTCGCCTTTTGCTATGACTTCCTTCATCCTGTCATGCAGGTGTTCGACCTGATAAGTACTGTCAATGATTTCGATCTCTGAGTCCAGCAGTCCAGTAGGTCGCACAACCTGCTCTGCAATGACAGAGGAGAGGTCGATCTCTAGTGGTGCAGGGGTAGCTGAGACGAAGAGAAAATGCGGTGCCTTACGGATATATTCATCAAACATTAGTGGGCGGTTGTCTAGTGCACTAGGTAGCCTGAATCCATGGTCTACCAACACCTCTTTGCGACTTCTATCTCCTGCATACATACCACGAAACTGTGGGAGGGAGACATGAGATTCATCTACAATGACCAGATAATCATCATGCATCGCAGCGAAATAATCCTGCATCGAATAAGGAGTTTCTCCAGGTTTTTTGCCAGTCAGATGACGCGAATAGTTTTCAATTCCTTTGCACATACCTGTCGCTTCAATCATTTCAAGATCAAATTCTGTACGCTGTTTAAGGCGATTGTACTCTACCATCCTATCCTCTTGCTGATAATAGGCGAGACGCTCATCGAGTTCCTCTTCGATACTTTTGACAGCTAGGGCGAGTTTCTCTTTGG
>QMKU01000392.1 GCA_003646525.1 Campylobacterota bacterium | reverse complement strand
GGTTTTGGAGCAGAAGTGACAGCAGATACACCTGTAGAGTTGAAAAACTTTTTAGGCGGAGGTGCCTATACACTAAATGGTGTACTTAAGGCAATGAATTTTATCCCTTATAGTAGTGATATTACTATACCCCAAAAGCAATATCACAATCCTGCTATTATGGCTGCTGCTATCTGTAATGGGAGACAAGCAGGTGGAGGGCAAGTACTTGCACCTAATGCTTTTATAAACGATGGCTTACTTGATGTTATAGGTATTTCACAATTTAAACTTATAAATATCCCTCAAGTACTCTCAGAGATTACAAATCCTTCGAGCAAAGGCGCATTCGTCAGGTATTTGCAAACCCCTTGGCTGGAGAGTGAATCTGAAAAAATCATCCCTGTAAATTTGGATGGGGAACCCTATAACAGCCATAAAATACGGTTTGAGATTCTCCCCCTCGCCATTGATCTTGTCTTGGCGGAAGATTGTCCCTGTATTAGGTAACCCTTACCAAAAAAAGTTCATATTAAACTGGAACATATTGGCATCCAATTCATTCTCTTCGGAGTCTGGATTGAGTGTGGACATATAGCGGAGTTGCATCTGCATGTATCTATTCAACAGATAGCTGAAAGTAGCTCCCAAGGAGTCTGAAGTGTGCGATACTCCTGTTTGTACGCCATCCGTATATGAATTTCCCACTCTTTGCACAAAATAATCCAAAGAGACAAAAATCATTGGAGTAATGTTACGGGTCAAATGAGCCTCTAGTGTATAGAGAGGGTCTTGAGCAATTTTAGAACCAAAGCTGTTATCATTATCGCCATAAAACCATACCGACGGTAAGATCTCCAGCGTGCTGATCTCTCCAAAAAGCCACTCACTGCTAAGCGTTTGCACAAAAGGCAAACCTATACGCACATTCCAACGATTTGTCCCCATATTGAGTACTCTATCACTCTCATAATCTCCAGTAGGTGCTGTCACACCCACAAGCAAAGAGAGTACAGTCTCCTGCTTATAGTTCACAAATTCTTCTGCAGATAAAGCCGGAGCACCAAAAATATTGACAACACCCTGCAGATACAGATCCCCCAAGCCTCGGGAAGAACGAACTGTACTCTTGCCCAGTTTTGATACCGTTCCGGAAATATCGCCTGCCGTCATGATCCCCGACAGGATCATAGAGTGTCCTGCAAGGTCAAAAATACGATTGTATCCCAGCACGGCCAAGTTGATGTCTGTTTCAAAATTGCCACTGTTTTGTGTGGTGTCGGGTGCTATACTGTTGCCATGCACTGTCCAGTAATAGGTTTGAAGAATATTGGTTCCCACAGGGGCATTCCAATACATACGAGGTCCGTCATCTATAGCCGAGAGAACATTCGGGATGATGACGATGAGTGCAGAAAGCAGCACTTTTTTAAAAGATCTATTCATAACTTATCTTCCTTGATTTGGTCGCGTCAAACGATAGTATCATAATTGAAAATTATAATCTATCCCATAAGCGAAATTACACTATAATCTCCCTATGCGAAGTAAAAAAAATGTTGAAACAACCAAACTGCAAGAGGGTGAGTACCTCGAAAAAGAATTTGATAACTATATAGAGATGGCAAAAAGTGCCGTAGACTGGACACTTTTTTGCTCCTACCAACTCAAACCGAATTTCTCAGAGGGTGTATATAAAATCCTGCAACTCCCCTCTATGCAAATCGCCTATACCGATATGCAAGGCGGGATCATGTTTGACTATGTCGCACCCGAAGAGTGCATCACTTTTTCTGCGATGAAAAACATTTCCGAAAAAGCCTGTATCGATCAGATGAAACTTGAAACAGGTATGATCGTAGTGACAGATGATAAAAAAATCTATAATTTTATATGCAGTGCACATGTAGAATTGATCGATGTCTCTCTTCGTAAAAATGCCGATCCGCTACTACTTCAAAAACTAACTCAGGGTGTTGACAAATACTACATAGACAAAAACAAAGCCTTGACGGTTCTGCTGACAAATATCATCAATGAGTTTGCTGATGTGAGTCCGCTTGACAAAGAAACCTCTATGCAGATAGAGACAGAGATCACCCAGGCTATACTCCAAATACTCGATACGCAGGAAGCCCATATACCACACTTTACCAAATCGGAGAAAATCACACTGGAGATCAAAAGAGAACTCTTTAAGCATATGGATCATAAAATGACCGTAGAATCTTTATCCAACGACTACAATATCTCTATGAAAAGTCTTCAAAACAGCTTCAAATCACTCTTTGGCCTCAAGCCAACCCAATTTATGCGACTGCTCAAACTCAATCTGGTACATCATGAACTAATGCAAAGCAAGCCCTCTGAGACAACTGTACTTAAAGTGGCTCAAAAATGGGGTTTTGCACATATGGGACACTTTTCAAGGCACTATACAGAGTTATATGGAGAGAATCCCTCTGTCACATTAAGAACAAACATATCAATGATCGATGGAATGAAAGAGCACTGTGTGGAGAGAAAAGAGGAGATGCTTTGATCTCACTTGTTTTTTGGAGGTTCCTAAATTAAAATCAAAGTAAGCTCACACTAGTATTATTTTTACGGGTCAGGCGTTGAATATACACCATATTTTTACGAAAAAAGGGGTCAGGTGAACGCAATCGTACGATTGCGTTCACCTCGTAT
>QMKU01000391.1 GCA_003646525.1 Campylobacterota bacterium | reverse complement strand
AACCTGACGAAAATAATTACGGTGAAAATCCAAAAGCCCTATAAGGTTAAATATTTAGGAGCAGGGACTTTAGTCCCATAAAACGGGACTAAAGTCCCTACTCCAAGTATCTATTTTTTGGTATTTCAAAAGCCTACTCTCTAGCATCTGCTAGAGTCAAAGCAAACAGCACATTGACCCCATGTGCTTGCAGTGTGGCTTGTGCCTCTTGCAGTGTGATTCCAGTCGTGATAATGTCATCGATCAATATCGCATCCACTCCCTCCTCTCCACTATAGCGAAAGTCTCTCGGGTGATCGAGACGATATTGTAGGGTTTTTCCTGCATAGCGAACACTATTTTGAGACAAGAGTGAGGCATGGAGAGGTCTTGCAACGGCTGTCTTCATACTGTGTGTTAGGCAAGCTATATGAGAATAGCCGTTTTTAACTGTTTCATCGATACCGATAATGACAAGCGGTGAGTCATCTTCGAGGGTAAAATTTTGGATAAAAGGCTTCATCATCATCTCTGCCAAATCCCTAAAGATCCGATAGCCTTCTGGTTTATGCTTGTGAAGTAGGAGTGGCTCAATCGTGCTATATCGAAAAAAACTGACCACATCAAGTGTACCTACTTGTCGCGTACCGATCGTCGGTACAAAAAATTCTTCTCTACATGCGCTACAAAGTGATCGAATACTGAGTCCATGACAAGAGAAGCATCGCATCAAATTCACTTAGAGTATCTGAGAGAGTGCCTCGACTGTACTCAGCGCAATTGCAATTTCAGCACCCTCGCTTTCACGCGGATTAATACGGATTAGCGGAACACTGAAGCGTTTGGCAATTTGCTGACTACTATTTCTGACTGTCGGCACAGCAGTTCCTGCACCCATTTCAATGATGGCAAGCTTGGCTCCGTCTCGTTCTACTCTATCCATCCATTGCACCAATCTGTCACGCTGTCCATTACTACGACTATAGTTCCATCCAAAATCATCAAACATAAGTATATTGGGTCGGGCAATGCTAGCACAGTAGGGACAGGTAGGCAGAGAATCTTTGGCTCTGAAATCCTCAGTTATTTCGACGATTATTTCATCTGCACTCCATAGCTTTTGTTTACAATCATGGATACATTGTAAATGATGAATCGACCCATGACACTCCATAATCTGATCTTCTCCAAAGCCAGATTCTTGGAATTGCCCATCCACATTGGAGGTGAAAATAAAAGATTGATACGCTTTATCATTGGATAGTTGCAGTAACTTACTGAAACCCTCATGGGGTACGGTATCACGATAAAGTTGTAGTCGATGCCCATAAAATGCCCACGCCAAATGAGGATCAGATTTGAACCACTCTGGATTTGCCATCTCCTCAAATCGAAGCTTCAACTCTCTGACTTTTGGATAAGCATTCCAAAATCCCTCAGTACCCCTAAAGTCTGGCAATCCACTATCAACACCCATCCCAGCACCTGCCGTGATGAAGAGTGCATCGGCTTCTTGCAGTACTACCTTTGCTTTTTGTAAGTTTTCTTGAGTATTCATGGAGAAGATTATAGCATAGAACAGATAAAATATTTCATATCTTGATATAAGCATAAATATACTACTATCTCAAAATAGAAAACTCATTTGATATGATTCAATCAAGAACATCAAGACATTTAAAGATATTAAAAGAAGCAAGGTTTTTGAAAGTAGATAGAAAGGGTCGTTGGGCTTATTATTCTATACGATTTCCACTAGATATTTTTAGACAAAATATTTTAGAAGAGATTAGTTGTCTTGAACTTGATATTCCTAAGTTAAATAAAGGGTATAAAAATGACAAATAAAAAAGTATTAGTGATGTGTACGGGTAATAGTTGCAGAAGTATTATAGGTGAAGCACTTATAAATGCCAAACTCGATGGAGTTGATGCTCTTAGTTGTGGAGTAGCCCCAAGTGGAAAAGTTAATCTTAATGCAAAAAAAGTATTAGAGCAAAATAATATTTGGAATGATAACTATTATTCTAAACATTTAGATGAAGTGATTGATATAGAGTTTGATTTAGTAATTACTGTTTGTGATCATGCTCATGAGACTTGCCCTATGTTTCCAAAACCAGTAAAAAAAATTCATGTTAGTTTTGAAGACCCTGATGGCAAAGAGTTTGATGCATTTATGGATACTTACAAAGAGATTGAAGATATTTTATTGGAAAAGGTAAAAGATGCTCTTAGCAAGTAGTATATTTCTTATCACTTTAACTTTTGTTATTTGGCAACCAAAGGGGCTTCAAATTGGTACAACTGCTATTATTGGTGCGGTAGTTGCATTTGCTTTAGGTGTAGTTAGTTTTGATGACCTTTTTATAGTTTGGGATATAGTTTGGGATGCAACATTCGCCTTTATAGGTATTATTATTCTCTCTCTTGTTCTCGATGAAATCGGTTTTTTTGAATGGTGTGCTTTAAAAATGGCAAAATTTTCTAAAGGAAATGGAAGGTTGATGTTTATCTACTCTATTCTTTTAGGTGCATTGGTCTCAGCACTTTTTGCTAATGATGGGGCGGCACTTATTTTAACTCCTATATTATTGGCAAAAATGAGAATTTTAAAACTCAATGCTAAAACAATATTAGCATTTTTACTTGCTGGTGGTTTTATAAGCGATAGTGCCTCTTTGCCTTTTGTGTTTT
>QMKU01000034.1 GCA_003646525.1 Campylobacterota bacterium | reverse complement strand
TGACTCCAAGACCATCCATATCGCACTCAAGGCAGATGCCAATACTAGCGTCGAAACAATGAACAACATACTAAAGCAGATACAATCAGATCTGTACCCTCTCAAAGAAGAACTCTACATCAAACATATTGGTTCTGTTGCAGGTTTTCGTCGTGACAGTGCTTCAAATAGTGAAACCTACCCCTATGTGGGTGATGTCACCCTAGAGCTGGAAAAACTCAAAGCACAAAATATCGTAGATAAATATATTACGCCGTATCTCTCGTTTTATTATGACAATGAGCAGAGAATCAGGGAGATAAAATCCAATGAAGTCTCTAAGAAACTGGCACTCTACCTCGAAAAACAGAATTATCAAGAGCGATTTGGATTGCGTGACTTCTCTATCGTTCAACAAAAAGTAGGTCCTATCAAGGCAGATATCAAAATAGGACTCATATCAGAAGATAACCAAGCCATCATACAGGCGATTCATAGACTCGAACGCAAACTCGAAACAATATCTGGAGTTATAACTATCACAGATAATGTTCAGTTTGGTATCGATGAGATCAAACTCCATATCAACCCCTATGGTGAATCACTCGGTATCGATGAGGCGACGATCGGGCAGAGTATCGCAAACCTCTACCTCTCTCGCAAAATCTCCACGACCTTCAACAAAGAAGGGCTCCTCGAAGTCAAAGTCAAAAGCCTACGAAAGGATAGCTTAGAAACACTCGAAGCACTGCGAATACCTCTAGGAGATGGTAGTAGTGTTGCGCTCCGAGAGATTGCAAGATTTGAATCAATCAAAGCATTTGAAAAAGTTACTAAAGACAATGGTGTCAAAAACTTCTATCTCTTTGCCAATATCGATCCCAAAGTCATCACTGCAGATGAGGTGCTCACGATACTAGAACCGATACTTCAAGAGATCAAAGAGAAGGGTATAAAGATCGTCCAAAAAGGGGAGCAAGAGAAAAAAGCGGAACTCAAAAATGATATGCTCTCTGCATCAGCTCTTGCACTTGTACTTATCATGCTCTCGATGCTCTATCTCTTTAACTCTTTTCGAGAATCTTTTATGCTACTCTCTGTTATTCCCTTTTCGCTTTTGGGTGTGATGGTCGGGCATATACTACTAGATGTCAATATCGGTATGCCTTCACTTGTGGGAATCCTCGGACTTGCAGGTGTCGTGGTCAACGATGGCATTATCATGCTCATTACCCTCAAGGATGCCAAAAATACCGAAGATATCTACACCCTCTCTGCCAAACGCTTCCGCCCGATCATCCTAACCTCTGTCACCACACTTGTAGGACTTGCTACGCTGATCTTCTTCCCTACAGGACAAGCGGTTATCTTTCAGCCTCTTGCTATTGCCTTGGGCTTTGGTCTAGCATGGGGTACAGTGCTCAACCTCATCTATCTCCCAGTTCTCTATGCCTTTTTGAACGAGAAGAGACTCAAGGGCAGCTCTAGTAAGGTTACACCAATGAATTAAGCACGGTAGGGGTCATGTGTTGCAAAATCAACTCACGAAGTGGGTGGATTTTCAACACTTGACCTCGGTTGAATCGTTGCCATGTTTTCATTAATCTGGGTTTTGCGAGGTCTGGTATCGACTGTTTCATTCCGCTACGCTTCACAAAACACTCAACACCAGACCCCTAACATCTTAAACAGCCTTAGGAGCAGGGACTTTAGTCCCGTTTTATGGGACTAAAGTCCCTGCTCCAAGTATCTATTTTTTCGCAAGTAAGCAAGGATCTTTTCTTTTCCTCCTCGTAGTTGCACCAGATCAGATCGTTTGAGTATCTGATAGTCATACATAGGATCATAATACTCTTTGAGCAGGTACTCTACCCATACCTTGTGCTGCTCTGGCGATCCACTCCTGAGCTGTTCATCGAAGGCATCTTCCAGAAGTCCAGAAACAGCTTGATATCGCAGTCCGCCTAAGCGTTTCTCGATACGCTTCATCGCTCTTTTAATATCATATTTCCAAGTCAAAAGAGGGGTATCTGGATAGACTGACTGATACTCCTCCTGAGCAGTCACGACATACTCTTCAAAGGTGATCTCCACCCTCTCTTGTATGGGTGTTTCGAGGACGATCAGCGGTGCGTTTGAGAGAGAGTCAACCAAATGACTTGGCAAATAATTTTTACCTATATTTCTCCCCTCGTCCTCAAAAACAAGTTTGCCAAAACCCAATTCCAGCTTCTGTATCAAGGCATAGGCGAGAGCATTTTCAAAATCAATCTGGTTGGGCTGAGAGATGATTCGTCGCCCAAAAGAAGAGCCTCTATGATTTGCCAAAGCTTCAAGGTCGATCGCATTATCGACCTGTTGCAAAAGGATTGTTTTGCCTGAGCCAGTGCGTCCTCCTAGTAGAATAGGCTCAAAGCGATCAGAGGCAGAGATCGTCTCCTCGATCAAATAGCGCCGAAATGCTTTATATCCTCCCCGAAGGCGAACGATATGATGACCTATTTCGGTCAACCACTCCTGTGATATTCGTGAGCGCTCTCCTCCTCTGAAGCAGTAGAGCATTGCATCTGGATGTACCGAGATCAAATCTTGCCAAGCTTTGACACGCTTCTCTTTGTTTGTGCCACGGACAAGAGAGTGCCCAAGTTTGAGAGCTTCATCGTCTCCCTGCTTTTTGTAGCAAATCCCTACAAGATGTCGCTCTTCATCGTTCATTAGTGGCAGATTGACACTATGTGGAAAAGCACCTTTTCCGAACTCTACAGGTGCACGCACATCGATTAATAGTCTATTCGCAAGCACAATCGACTTGAAGTCATCGCTCAGAAGAAGATCAGACATTTATCTAACCTCGATCAGATGCTCACCTTGCTTATGGGTTTCACCGATCGGTTCGAGCTTCATTCCTACCTCTTCCGTGACTTTCATAAATGTGTTTAAGCCAGATTTTCTGACAATGACAAGCAGACCCCCCGATGTTTGAGCATCACAGAGGATTTCACGCTGTGGTTTTGTCATTTCACTGATTTTGTCCCTATAGCTCAGGAAATTTTTTCGTGCGCCACCTGGAATACAACCCATTTGCCTATATTTCTCGACATTGGGAAGTAGTGGCACTTTGTCGAACCAGACTGTCGCACCGATATCACTACCCTCACAAATCTCACTCAAGTGTCCTAGTAGACCAAAACCAGTCACATCTGTCATGGCGACAACATCTTCTAGTGTTGCGAGCTCTGCACCTATTTTGTTGAGTGTGGTCATCGCTTCGATCGCTGGTTCTATCTCGTCTCCTTCGATCTTCTTTTGCTTTTGAGCCGTTGAGAGGATACCGATACCTAGAGGCTTGGTCAGAAAGAGGAGACAATCCACCTCAGCCGTATCATTGGTCATCAAATTTTTATTCTCTACCAATCCAGTGACTGCCAATCCAAAAATAGGCTCTGGAGAGTCGATAGAGTGCCCACCAGCGAGAGGAATACCTGCCTCTTCACAGATGGCACGACCACCATCGATCACTGCACGACCCACTTCGGCAGAGAGCTTGTCTATCGGCCATCCAAAGATAGAGATCGCCATCAGAGGAGACCCACCCATGGCATATATGTCACTGATAGCATTGGTCGCAGCGATCTTCCCGAAGACAAAGGGATCATCGACTATAGGCATAAAAAAATCTGTCGTGGAGAGAACTGAGGTTCCGTTGCCCAAATCGTAAGCTGCTGCATCGTCTCTGTTGCTATTGCCTACTAGTAGCCTAGAATACTCGATCTCTGTCCTCGTACTCGTCAATATCTCTTCGAGTAGCATGGGTGATATCTTGCATCCACATCCTGCACCATGACTATATTCCGTTAATTTAATCTTTGTCATATTTTATTTGCTTCCCTAATTTGGCTATACTTCGTGCAGATTATAGCACTGAGGAGATAAAGATGACCATAGAGATACCACATTACAAAAATATCACGATTACAGATATAGTCTGTGACTACAATGGAACGATCGCAAAAGATGGCATCGTACTGCCTCAAATCAAGACTCTTTTTGATCAGCTAAGTAAAGTTTTTACACTCCATGTCATCACGGCAGATACTTTTGGAAGTGTCAAAGCGCAACTTGAAGGCTACGGCGCAGAGATCAAGATCCTCACAAGCAGTGATCACACTCTGGAAAAGGCTGATTTCATCACCACTCTCGGGGCTGAACAGTCTGCAGCGATGGGCAATGGAAACAATGATAGCAAGATGCTTCTTGCTGCCACTATAGGCATCGCCGTACTAGGTGATGAGGGATGCAGTAAAGCGGCACTTCTAAATGCTGATATCATTTGCCAAAACAGTGCAGACGCATTGGCACTGTTTTTGGAGCCCAATCGACTGATTGCAACTCTGAGAAGGTAGGGTGCGTTTGCCAACGCACCACATCAAATAAAACACACAGTCATCTCTCTCTTGCACCATCTTGGCAATGCCAATGAAATAAGCTTTTTTTGAATAAAACTTGTAGGGGGTAGCCCTGTGTGGCTACCCTAATTAGGGCAACCACATAGGGATTGCCCCTACGATAATCATCTTATCTTAATCTGTTTTTAATATAATCAAATGAAAAAAGATTCTTATCATGGTAACAAAAGAGGATTTGACAGAAGCAATATTAGAGATTAAGGGGTTACAAAAAGAGACAAGCAGGAGATTAATTTTCGCTCGTTCTCGCCATCTGAGACTGTAAAATATCATATCCCATCGTTCGCTTACTGAGGGACATAAGTATTAGTATCTACTCTATCTAAAATCTTAGTCAAACTGAGAATACTTTTAGGCAGATGAATTATTATTATTCATGTTAGATATTACTACACTAGCAATAATGCCTAGAGCTATGATAGCTAATGCCATAATAGGACGAGAGGTTAGCCATGCCAATCCTATCACTATTGAACCTAACAATAATGTAATTATAAGTGCGATAATCCCTGTAGCGCCCTCTACTATTGAACCAATCATGGGAATTACATTTGCAATTGTTGAGAGAGGACCAAGTATCATGGTAAATCCAATAAACATAACAATTAGTCCAACCAATCTAAATAACCAAGCAAGTAGACTATTTGAATCTAACTCCTCTTGAAAAATTTGATTAGCTGATACTATTCCAGAACGAGTAAATAGGAAGTTTTTACCATTATCTGTCCTATATGATACAATATTTTTATTTTGTAATTTTCCAACAATAGTATACTCTCCTGCCGCCGCATAAGTAAATCTAATTTTGAGATCACCTATTTGAGGATCTGATGGATCATCTCCTTTGTACAGATATGAATCATGATTTATGATGCCATCAATTTTTTTGGACAAAATTGACAAATCATCTATTTGTGTAGATGCTTCAAAACTATTGACTATTTTTTTGGATAGACGATAGTCTCCCATCGATGCATCCGTACTGAAAGATCGACTTGCATAGACCATCCCTGGATTCTTATGATTTTGTTTATGCCTAAAAGAGGATGAGCGTATTTGAGATTTTGACCATACTTTATTATAATCATAAGTAGTTGTTGTCTCTGTTCCACCACCTAATTTATCTTTACTCTCAGATTCTTTAGTCTCTTGCCATTGATACATCTCTACTATTCTATGCAGTACTAATCCACTACTTTTCAATCCAAATGTAACATCTTCTAATTTAGATAGAGGTTTGGCAATACCTTGAAGTAGTATTGCTTTATTATTATATTGTGCATTATATTTGGTATCCTCCAAAGTTATGACCTTGTCCTTCATATCATTCAAGGCATTGGCTTGATCTACGCTACGCCCCTCATTCCACCATAATAGACCTATCGAAATTAATATAAATATAAACCCTACTATTATACCTTTAAGAGAATTCATTATATTAGTTCCATAACCTGTCTCAGTTGTTTCTGTAAAGTGATCCACAATTTCTCCTTGAAATAATTCAATTATATAAAAAATATATTTAATATTATAACATTAATCAACATAAGCCATCCACTCCTGCCGTTTAATCTCCACTTATAAGTAATAATCATAAAATCTGTAACCTTAATAAGTATCTCATTAGTTATATAGTATATCTTAAGTAATCACTTTTAGTAAAACTACAAAAAGGGTAAAATATATCAAAGGTAGACAAGATAAAGGAGCAGAT
The DNA here is from genome assembly GCA_003646525.1 of Campylobacterota bacterium. Classification (GTDB taxonomy): domain Bacteria; phylum Campylobacterota; class Campylobacteria; order Campylobacterales; family Sulfurovaceae; genus SZUA-451. The sequence continues at coordinate 3,114 of QMKU01000034.1, read as the reverse complement.
AGGTTGGTTAAAAGTTGTATTTGCTTTGCTGTTTGCTACTGATTTATCTTTGATAGCGTATCTATTTAATAGCCTTGAGATTCTTAGCGGTATCAAAATTGTATTGGTTTTGGTAGCTTGGGCTACATCATATTTGATACCCTAAAACACTAAAAAAACTCATCATTTCGATAAACTTTTACGGCTAGGAGACAAACCGTAATGCCACTTCTAAGTACTGCCTCTACCACTTGGTAATGTTTAGGAATAGTCATGAAACTGGTATTCAAGTATTATTAACCTCTAATTGTATTTGAATATACTGTTTTGACACTTTCGCTCGTTTGTACCATCTGAGACCGTGAAAGAACTACCATCTTTTGGGAACAGGACTTTAGTCCCGTGAATGATGTCCCATTTTATGGGACTCTTGGACTGAAGCCCAAGCTCCGAAAGTTAAAAAAAAAGAAAGGTTGTCTCACAGTTTCTCTTAGTGGGAATGCATATGAGTCAAAGGGGTCAGTCAAAGTCAAAGGGGTCAGGTAACAACTACAACTCAGAGTTGTGGTTGTTGCCCAACCCCTTTCTCTAAATACCGCCTCTACCACTTGGTAATGTTTAGGAATAGTCATGAAGCTGGCATTCAAGTATTGTTAACCTCTGATAGTATTTGAATTAATTCAATAATTTGAATATACCGTTTTGATACTTCGCTCGTTCCCACCATCTTGGTGGGAATGCATATGTACAACAGAAGGTGCGTTAGCAAGCGCCCCCTAGCACACCCTCGAAGGCATTCAACCAATAAGGTGTAAGTCCTTACCAGAGTAAACCATAAACTCTGTAGCTGAAAATAACTGCGTTATCGTGAGATAGGGTGAGGAGTAACTGGAAGCGAATTATCAGTCCATAGGATAACGAACCTGTTTCGGTATGATACGATGACGAGCCCGTTAGGGTTGTGGCGAAGTCTGAAAGTCACTAGTAAATTTATGAATTTGATATTTTATCGTTTTTTTCTTATTTCATTGGCATTACGCAGGAGCGATGGGAACGAGCAATAAATAATGAAAACTATGATGATTTGAGTAGAAGAGCAGGGTAAATTAGGAAAATAGGGTGGTCGGTTAGCTCCTCTTGCCTATATTGCCTCAATCATACTTGTCAGATGAACTGCTAAACTGGGCAAATAAGTTTGAGATTTGGAATTATTTCTTTACTTTTGGGTAATTTTATGGGGTATTATAATATTAGACAAAGCGCAGAACCGACACAAGAAGAAAAAAAGATATATGATGCATTAGGGATAAATCATCAAGCAGGGGAGGTAACGCATACTTATGTATAGATCAATAGATGTGGTGTAGGTAAATTGGTTTTAAAGTATTGATTGAAGTGTGGAGGGGGTTTGGGGGTTGTTGGATGATGAAGTTGGGTTAGGTGTAGAGGTAAATATTGTGGATGTGTGGAACAAATAGCAGTGTAAATAAGCACTGCTACAAAACAACTATAATATACCCAAGGATATAGCCATAAAGCAAAGATAGCAAAATCATTATTATCATAGCACTATTTTGAATAATTTCAATGGTTTTATGCATCATCAAGCATAATTTACAAGAGATAAAGTATAATGAATGCCAACAAAAAAAAGGAATAGCATATAATGAACAAAACATTTATTACCCTCCCATCATTGACACTCAAGACACTCTATGACTATAGTATCGCTACCTATGGCGATCATCCTGCCGTACAATTTTCTGGCGAAGAACCTATGACTTATCAGCAGCATATGCAGCAAGTCAAAAAAATTCAGGAGATGCTAAAAAAGTATGGAGTGAGACAGGGTGACAAAGTGGCACTCTATAGTGGAAATATGCCAAATTGGAGTGCTGTTTATTTCGCGGTCACAACGATGGGTGCTGTTATCGTGCCTATATTGCCTGATTTTCATATCTCTGAAGCTATACATATCGCCAATCACGCCGAATGTAAAGCAGCGTTTATCTCTCAAAAGCTTTTTGAAACTATGATAGATGAAACACAACCTCCCACTATGAATCTCTTGGTGATCGTCGATGAACTCAAGATACTCGAAAAGCTATCTACTCCTTCTGCTGTAGAAAAAGTTCTCCAAAAAGGTGGAGAGCAACTTACAAAAGCGATGGATAGATTGAGCAAAGAGTCTACAGGAAAAAAACCTATTTCCATTGAAGAGGATGACCTCGCCGCAATCATCTATACATCTGGTACAACAGGAAGCTCCAAGGGCGTGATGCTCAGCCATAAAAATCTTGTATTTGATGCCACTGCAGCACAAAAGATGGTTGATATCTTTCCTAGGGATCGCTTCTTATCTATCTTGCCTCTGGCGCATACCTTTGAGTGTACGGTAGGGATGATCATCCCCTTTCTCAATGGGGCAGAAATCTACTATATCAAAAAAGCACCTACTCCAACAATTCTAATCAAAGCAATGGCTCAAGTCAAACCAAATTTTATGCTCAGTGTTCCTCTCGTAATGGAAAAAATCTATAAAAATAAAGTCTTGCCAAACTTTCAAAAAAACTTTTTTATCAAAACACTTTATGCCATCCCCTATCTGCGTAAAAAACTCAATAAAATTGCAGGCAAAAAGCTCATAGAGACTTTTGGTGGTGAGATACGCTTCTTTGGGATAGGGGGTGCTGGCGTCTCTCCGACTGTAGAAAAGTTCTTGCGCGAAGCTGAGTTCCCTTACTGTATCGGGTATGGATTAACAGAAACTGCGCCTATCCTTGCTGGTACTAATCCGCAAGAGACGAAACTAAAAGCAATTGGTCCAGCAATCCCAGGGGTAGAATTGCTGTTACGAGATCAAGATGAAGATGGCAACGGTATACTCTGGGCACGCGGTCCCAATGTGATGAGAGGCTACTACAAAGACCCAGAGAAGACGGCTGAAGTCATCGATGAAGAGGGGTGGTTCAACACCGAAGATATCGGCTATTTTGATAAAGATGGTTATTTCTTTATGAATGGACGCTCCAAAAACATCATCGTTGGTCCGGGGGGAGAAAATATTTATCCTGAGCAGATCGAAGCTACGATCAACAACCATCCACTTGTTGCAGACTCTCTGGTCTATGATGA
>QMKU01000033.1 GCA_003646525.1 Campylobacterota bacterium | reverse complement strand
CGTTTGGCTGAAAATTTAAGAGTGCAAACACTGCTCAAGGAATTCAAAGCTACAGGCAAACTTGTCGGTGCAATGTGTGCGGCACCTTATGCTCTGCATGTCGCAGGCATACTCAACCATCACTACACCTGCTATCCTTCGGTTGAGGAGAAAATCCGCAAAGAAGGATATACTGATCAAAAAAAAGTAGTTAGGGATGGTAGTGTGATGACCTCTAGGGGACCAGGAACAGCAATCTGTTTTGGATTGGAAATTGTCAGGGAACTTGTGGGAGAAGAGAGTTATCAAGCAGTGAAGAGCGGTACGCTTTCGGAGTTTTGTTGAGACAAACAATAAAAAATATGGACAGAGGCATTCTCCTGATGCTTCTCGCCTCCTTGGCTTTTGCTTTTATGGGGGGATTTGCCAAGGTTCTGAGTCAGACGATTCCTCCACTTGAAGTGACCTTCTTTCGTAATATCGCTGGAGTGATTTTGGTGGGAGCGACACTCTGGAAACATCCGTTACGGCAGAGTGGAGGCAAGCCGTTTCTTTTGATCTTTCGTGGAACGATGGGCTTTTTGGCACTTTTGGCTTATTTTTATATCATGGCATACATTCCCCTAGGTGAGGCAGTGACTTACAACAAAACCTCTCCCATTTTTGTGGCTATTTTTGCTTATCTTTTTCTTAATGAAAAGTTACCCAAAACAGCACTTTTGGCGATAGTTGTCGGTTTTGCAGGGATATTATTTGTGGCAAAGCCTGATGGTTTCTCCTTTGATAAATATGATCTATTGGGGATCTTTTCAGGTATCGGTGCTGCACTTGCTTATACTTCTATCCGAGAATTACGAAACTATTATGATACGCGAGCCATTGTTCTCTCTTTTATGGGTATAGGAACGATAGGACCTATTATATTGATGTTGTTGGCACCACATATCAATGCGCCTGAATTTGATTTTCTTTTTGCAGAGTATATTATGCCCTTTGGTTTTGAGTGGTGGTTGGTGCTGGGATTGGGATTGACGGCAACCATATCTCAACTTTTGATGACCAAAGCATACGAGTTGACCAAGGCAGGAATTGTAGGAACGATCTCCTACTCCAATATTATTTTTGCTGTGATCATCGGTGTGATGTTAGGAGATCCTATACCAGATATTTGGACAGTTTTGGGTATAATTTTAGTTATTATGGCAGGGCTATTGGTTGCTATACCAAAAAGTAAATAAATGTTAATTTTTGAAAATTTCATAAAAGAATAGGAAAAACTAAATGATACTGATATCAGGTCCATGTGTAATAGAGAGTCGTGAAACTGTTTTTAGGATCGCAGAGGCATTGATGCCTTACCATGACGATTGCACCAAAGATTTTTATTTCAAAGCAAGTTTTGATAAAGCAAATCGTACTAGTCTTGATAGCTTTCGTGGTCCAGGTATGGATGAGGGGTTGAGAATGCTACAAGATGTCAAGGAGCATTTTGGCTATCAGATACTTACTGATATTCATGAGCCAAACCAAGCACAAACGGTAGCGGAGGTAGCAGATGCATTGCAAATCCCTGCATTTTTGTCTCGACAAACAGACCTACTCATAGCAGCAGCCAATACTCCTGCTATAGTCAATATCAAAAAGGGACAGTTCTTGGCACCTCAAGCGATGGAGCACTCTGTCTTGAAAGTACTCAAAACCAGAGGCTGTGACGAGGTGAGCTATGAGAACTCCAAAAAATATGGCGTATGGCTCACAGAGCGAGGCTCTAGCTTCGGTTATGGCAATCTCGTAGTAGATATGCGAGGACTCAAGATCATGCGAGAGTTTGCACCGGTGGTTTTTGATGCGACACACTCAGTACAGATGCCTGCAAGTGGTGGTGCGAGTAGCGGTGGAGATAGCTCATTTGTCCCCTATCTCTCCCGAGCAGCAGCTGGAGTAGGTGTAGATGGATTCTTCTTTGAGACACACTTTGACCCCTCAATCGCACTCAGTGATGGACCAAATATGATAGAGTTGGATGATTTGCATCGGCTTGTTAAAGAGATAGATGCTATTAGGATGATAGTAGAGTAGAATGAAAGGAATGGTATGTATATAGAATCAATTAGTTTTGAAAGAAAATACTTTGAGAAAAATAAGTGGGAAATAGATAATTTTTATCTTTCTAAAATTAATTTAATTGCAGGTAAAAATGCCTCTGGAAAAACAAGAATATTAAATTCCATTTCTACCTTAATAGATTTTTTGAGAGAAGGAAATATCGATAGTGATTCTTTATATTATAGTTGGAATATTAAATTAATTAAAAATAAAATAGAGTATATATATGACTTGAAAATAGATAACTCTATAGTGCTTTTTGAAGAATTGAAAATTGATAATGATATATATTTTTCAAGAGATAAAGAGGGTAAAGGCAAAATAATATATGAATCTAAAAAAGATTTAGAATTAGATTTTGCAATTGAAAATAGTAAAATACTATTAGCTAACAAAAGAGATAAGATACAGCATCTGTTATTGGAACCTATTTTTAATTGGATAAACTCTTTTTATTTATTTGAATTTGGAGATAGTCTAGGTCAAGGGCATAGATATGATATTAGAAATAATATACCGAATAATGATAAACAGGTAGTATATAAATTTAAAAAGGGATTAGACAAATTTGGAGACAAATTTAAAAATAGGATTATAGAAACTTTTAATGGTATAGGATATGGTATAGAAGATATTTATATTAAAGATATTGTTTATCAAGTGTATGCGCTCTATATAAAAGAAAATAGCGAAGAAATTTCTCAACGAGAAATTTCTCAAGGAATGTTTAGGGTATTGTCTTTAGTTGTACAAATAACATATTTGGAGTTTAGTTCAAAGAAGAATATAACTATTTTAATAGATGATATTGGAGAGGGTTTAGATTTTGAAAGAGCAAATAATCTTATTAAATATCTTGTTAAGAATGCAAAAATGCAAAGAAATAAATTACAACTTATAATGACAACAAATGATAGACTTGTGATGAATAATGTATCTTTGGAGCATTGGATTATTGTTGATAAAGATGATAATGGTAAGATAAATTTTTATAGCGAAAAGACACATTCAAAAATATTTAAAAAATTTAAGAGAATAGGGTTAAATAATTTTGATTTTTTTAGTAGCGAATATTATAAAGAAAACTGATATTTTATGAAAAGATTGGCTATATTTTTAGAGGGCAAGACTGAACAGATTTTTATTGATAAGTTTTTAAGAGAATTTATCTCTATGCAAAACTTAGCTATTGAGACAGTTGAGGCAAGCGGTACAGAGTGTCCTCGTTTTACAACTATTATATCTAGTGATAATCTAACAAATCAAACCAAATATGAAGTTTTACTCTTTAACTCTTGCAGTGATAGGAGAGTTATTTCCGATTTAGTAGAGAGATATGAAAATCTAAAAAATGAAGGTTATAATAGTTTTCTTGCTATTCGTGACTTATATCCAGAATATACATATGATGAAAGAGATGAGGCAAAAGAAGATTCTCATTTCTTTATTCGAGACTTTGAAAACACAACAATTATTTATGCTACGATGGAAGTTGAAACTTGGTTTATTGCTGAATTAAACCATTATCCCAAAATAGATACTCGATTAACCGTAGAAAATATAAAAAATAATCTAATTAACTTAGAGTCTATGGATAATTTTGAAAAGGATATGGTTGAGCCTTCTAAACAGTTAAATAAAATTTATAATTTAGTTGATAAGCATTGGTCAAAGAGTGAAAAAGGAATAGTTAGAACAGTCAACAACTTAGATTATGAAAATTTATATTACAATACAAGAGAACAAATGCCAAGTTTAAATCAACTTATTACTAAATTAGATGAATTTTTTATAGATTAGTATGTTAACTTTGATAGTGTCAATACGCATTGATAGTCTCAAACTTAAACAACAAAAGGAAAATAATGAACATAGTAGAAGGTAACCTCAGCGTAGACAAGAGTAAAAAAGTAGCGATCATCAATGCACGATTTAACCACTTTATTACCGATAGATTGGTTGAGGGGGCTGTAGATGCGTATGCTCGTCACGGGGGGAGCGCGGATGATTTGGATTTGATACTCGTCCCTGGGGCGTTTGAAGTGCCGTTTGCTTTAGATAAAGCATTGGAGTCTGGTAAGTATGACGCGGTATGCTGTCTAGGTGCTGTTATTCGTGGGGCTACTCCTCATTTTGATTATGTATCAGCTGAGGCTACCAAGGGCGTGGCGAGTGTCGGACTCAAATATGCTAAACCTGTATCATTTGGTGTACTCACAGTCGATAGCATCGAACAAGCCATCGAAAGAGCAGGAACCAAAGCAGGTAACAAAGGTGCTGAAGCGATGGTAACACTTATCGAGATGATTAATCTTTATAGTAATTTGGAAGCATAATGGCTACACGACATCAAGCCCGCACAGCGGTCATCGGTCTACTCTATGCGTATGATTTGGGCAATGAAAATATCGCTACTTTCTCTGATGAGATATTTGAAGAGAGTAAGATACGAAACAAGCAACGGACATTTTCAAATGAACTTTTCCAAGGGACGATAGAGAATTTGGAGATGCTGGATAAGGAGATTACCGAGCATCTAACAGATTGGGACTATAAGAGCATAGGCAAGGTAGAAAAAGCTATCATGAGACTAGGTGCATATGAGATACTTGTCGTAAAAACAGATAGAGCGATCATTATCAATGAAGCCGTGGAGCTTGCAAAAACACTAGCAGATGAGAAAGCTCCAAAGTTTATCAATGGTGTACTTGACGCTATCGGCAGAGAGAAAAAAGTACAAACTCCAGAACCTACTAAATCTGAAGAACCTGTAGAAACTCCTAAAGAGAGTGAGATAGAAGAAGAGAATAGTGAATCTAAAAAATAATATTTAGGATCAACAATGAAATTATTAAATTTAACAATAACAAAACTATTTGATATTTTTAATCATAAAATTGAGTATAACCAAGATGAACGAATTACTATAATCACTGCTCCTAATGGCTATGGTAAAACTATGACTCTGAAAGTTATTTATAATTTATTTAACAAAAAGCTTAATTTTTTTACAAGATTAGTTTTTGATAAAATTATTTTTACATTTAATAATAGTCAAAGTATAGAAATTGTAAAAGAAAAAAATGATAGTAATACTATTGTTGAATTTATACTTAAAAAGAATAATATAGTAATTGGTTCTTTTGAGTATCCATCCAAAAAATTAATTTCTCAACTTAAAAGAGGTATGCCTAGTCGTCAAATAGAAGAGTATATGCCAAATTTTCTTGAAAGAACAAGTCCTAATGAATGGATAAATAGACTAACTGATGAAGTTTTATCTTTTGAAGAGGCTATATATCAATACAGTGATTATCTTCCTGATCAAATTATGAAACAATTTGATATTGATATGCCAGATGAGTTTATCTCTATTATTAATCAATTAGAAGTATATTTTATCCAAGAGCAGAGGTTAATACTGAGGAAGCCTATCTCTGATCATAAGTTTAGAAGAGAAGTTGTCATTACTGATACTATAGAGAAATATTCCCAAGAGTTAAGTCAAAAAATGAAGCAGACTATTGGTGAGTATGCACAAGTGACACAGTCTCTCGATAGTAGTTTTCCTAAACGACTTTTTCAGGAAAAGACTTTTGAAGTTGACCATAAAACATTGAAAAATAAATTACAATCTTTGCAAGAACAACGGAAAAAAACTTCTGAATATGGTCTATTAAAACTGGACGAAGATACATTTTTTCAAGAAGATGAGATTAGTGATAGTGATACAAGGGTACTCTCCTTATATATAGCAGACAGTGAAGAAAAATTAGCTGTTTTTAGTTCTTTAGTAAATAAAATTGAACTCTTTACAAAAATACTTAATGAGCGACGATTTAATTTTAAACATATTGATATTGATCAAGAAAAAGGATTTATATTTAAATCACGAAATGGCTCCATACTAAAATTGACAGAACTCTCCTCTGGTGAACAACATGAAGTTGTCTTATTATTTGAGTTACTTTTTAAAGCGACTGAAAATTCTTTGGTATTGATTGATGAGCCTGAAATATCGCTACATGTTGTATGGCAAAAGGAATTTTTGAATGATATAAAAGAGATAATTGCACTTAAAAATATAGATATTGTAATTGCCACTCATTCACCTCAAATCATTAATGATAGATGGGATTTAACTGTTAATTTAGAGGCTTCTGAAGTTGAATAGTCTTCAAGAGTTATCTAATGAGTTAGAGAGTAAACTTGTAGAGATAAGACTCTCTATTAGACACCCTCACAATAAAGATAAAGTTTTTATTTTACTAGAGGGGTCAACAGATATAAAACTTTTTAGAAATATATTTTCTTATGAATATACAGATACTACTAATTTAAATGGAAAAGAGAAGATAATTAAGGCATTAGAAATTTTAAGTTCTGAGGGATGTATAAATATCATAGGAATAAAAGATGCTGATTTTGACCATTTAGAAAAAATTTCTTATCCAAGTAATATCTTTATGACAGATTATGCTGATATGGAAATACAGATGGTAGAGTCTAATGCCTTAGATTCTGTTATTAATGAATATGCATCAAAAGATTGTTATAGTATTTTGAAGAGTAGTTTAAAAGATAGAATATATAGTTTTGCTATAGAGATTGGCTATATAAGATGGTATAGTGAAAGAATACGATTAGATGAGGGGAGAGGTTTAGTTAATTTTAAGAGAATAGATTTTAATAGTATTATTACTTATAATAATTGTCAAGTTTTTTTAGATAAAAATCAACTAATAAATTTATTATATGCACAGCTAGAAAATCAAGAAGCAAATATTGAAGAGAATATAGCACTACTCAAAGAGATTTCTACAGATAGATTACAAATTTGTAGTGGTCATGATTTAACAACATTAATTGCAAACTATTTTCCTACTGATAATATAAATCAAACAAAAATTGAGAAAGCACTGAGACTATCTTATATGATGGAATATTTTCAAAGAACAAAATTATTTGAAAATTTGAATAACTGGTCTAATACTAATAATTACAGATTATTTGATTGAAAGGAAAAGATGACTACTACAATAAAACGAATGACCATAGACCAAGCAGTCAAACTGATAGAAGAGGCTGACCTAAAAGAGCTAGGAAAAAAAGCATTAGCTCGCAAGAAAGAGCTACACCCAAAAGCAATAACGACTTTTGTCGTTGATAGAAATATCAACTATACAAATGTCTGTTGGGTGGATTGTAAATTTTGTGCTTTTTATCGTCATGAGAAAAATGATGATGCTTATGTACTCACTTATGAGGAGATAGATGCCAAGATAGATGAACTTTTAGCTATTGGTGGTACACAGATACTCTTTCAGGGTGGAGTGCATCCCAAGCTTGAGATTGAATGGTATGAGGATTTGGTAGAGCATATTCATAATAAGTATCCTACTATCACTATCCATGGCTTTTCTGCTATTGAGATAGATTATATTGCAACTCGTTCCAATATCTCTATTTCTGAGGTACTTCAAAGACTCCATGTCAAGGGTCTAGCGTCTATCCCAGGTGCTGGTGCAGAGATATTGAGTGATAGGGTTCGTGACATCATCGCACCCAAAAAATTAGACAAAGATACTTGGTTAGAGGTACACAGAGAAGCACATAAACTTGGTATAAAATCTACTGTGACTATGATGTATGGTACAGTAGAGACCAACCGTGAGATAGTGGAGCACTGGAACTATGCTAGAGAGTTACAAGATGAGCTTGGTGGGTTTCGAGCCTATATCATGTGGTCGTTCCAAGGGGACAATACCCAGCTGATGGAAGAGTACCCAGAGATACAAAAGCAGTCATCCAATCGTTATCTGCGATTACTAGCAGTCTCTAGGCTATTTTTTGATAATATACCAAATATCCAGAGCTCTTGGGTGACGCAAGGGAGCTACATAGGTCAGATGGCACTGCTGTTTGGTGCGAATGACCTAGGCTCAACCATGATGGAAGAGAATGTCGTTTCAGCCGCAGGAGCACACAATCAGATGAATCAGGATGAGATGATTCAATTGATCAGTGATCTTGGCGAAAACCCAGCGAAGAGAAATACAGCTTATAAAATATTGGAGCGATTCTTCTAAGATGAATATATGTAGGTTTGGCAATGCCAAACGCCGAGAGAGCTTCCTTGGGTAGTTTAAGGAGCAGAACTAAAATAACTACCAAAGTTAAATATTTAGGAGCAGGGACTTCAGTCCCGTTTTATGGGACTGAAGTCCCTGCTCCAAGTATCTAGTTTTGGTATTATTAAGTCGGTATTCCTAATGAAAAGATATTTGGTAATGTCAAACCTATATGAGAAGGACAAAAATGAAAAAAATACTGGTAGTATTACTACTATTGCAAGGATGGTTAATGAGTGAAGAGATAGTGAAAATTGATGTATCAGGTACGGAAGTACCGATGATATTTGAAAAAAGTGATTATGTGCCGATTATTTCAATGCAAATTGTTTTTCGTGATAGTGGTGCGTTATATGATAGCAAAGCAGGTCTGGCAGTCATGAGTGCCAAACTACTCTCTGAGGGGACGAAAAAGGATGGTAGTGTTGGTTTTGCTAGCAAGTTGGAGAACCATGCGATTCATCTCTCTGCCTCTTCTGGAATTGAGACTTTTTCGATCGATCTCAGTGCACTCAAGAGTGAGTTTGGCAAAGGAGTAGTACTCCTCAAGGAACTTCTCAATGACCCAAACTATACAGAGGAGACAGTTGATCGTATTAAGACACAGCAGATCGGCTGGTTGACACAGCAAAAAAGTAACTTTGACTATCTTGCATCGCTGGGGCTCAAAGAGACACTTTTTGAAGATACTGATATGGGAAGACCTAGAGCTGGAACGATCGAAAGTATAGAGTCTATGATGCTAGATGAGATGCAAAATTATCTTGTATCACATCTAGGCAAGAACAATGCTATCGTTATTATCGGTGGTGATATCAATAGGGATGATGCCAAAAAAATAGTATCAGATGTCATGAGCTTACTGCCCACAGTCACGGTCAAAGAGTCTCCTCGAATCAGTGTAACTGACAAGAGAGAGACACACAGAATAGAAGCAGAAACAGAACAAGCTTATATCTATTTTGGTGCACCTTTTGATCTCAAATACAGTGATCCTCAGCAGTATATTGCCAAAGTAGCCGAATATATTCTAGGTGGTAGTGGATTTGGCAGTCGCTTGATGGAAGAGATTCGTGTCAAGCG
>QMKU01000032.1 GCA_003646525.1 Campylobacterota bacterium | reverse complement strand
GTTTGTAGCCATAGGCTTAGTTTGGCTATGCCTACTGATGCTCCGTTTATGTCTACTCCAAACAGATTTTTTTCTATGATCTGCTTGTCTATGTCATGATAATCAAAAAGCCCAGCTTCATATTTGAAAAGTTCATTTTGTAACCACTGATGCTCACCAAGCAAGTACCTAAAACAAGCAGTCAGAAATGCACCACTACCACAAGCAGGGTCAACTATCTTAAGACTCTCTAGGTACTCTCTGTACTCGTGTAGAGTATCTCTTCGTCTCTCTTTTGCTTTTTTTGTATCTTTGATCTCTTCATATAGCTTTAACTTCTCTTTTTTGTCACTACAGAGCTTGGCAACTGTGTTGTTGACTATGTACTTTGTTATGAACTTAGGAGTATAAAAAACACCATCTTTTTTTCTAGTGTTTTTTATCTGATGTTCTTCTATTAGAGACTCTTTTATCTTCTCCAAGTCATTTAGTGACTGCTCAAAGATATGCCCCAATACTTCTACACCTACATCATCACTAAAGTCATAGGTACTAAGATGAGAGAGGTCATCTTTTATGATGTCATCATCTATGATGAGATTTTCCAACTGCTCATCGGGCTTAAAGAGATTGCCGTTATATTTAGGAATGTTTACTTTTGGGTTTCCCGTATCTATAAATTGAAAATACTTTTTGTAGTAGTTGTAGAGTGGAGTATCATCTCCCCACTCTTGTGAGTTGTGGTACTGCTTTATGATAGCATCTATGCTATTGGCAGGGATGAGCCCTCTATCTTCGGCAAAGAGTATAAACATAAATCTATCAAGTAGTCTATTTGCACATTCAAAAATATTTTCTCTTGACAGCTCTTTATTATTTTCTATTAGATTGTTCAGAAGTTTTAGTCTAAAGTTGCTGTACTCTCTATAGACCTCTTTTGTTATCTCATCTTGTGATTTTGAGAGTTTTTTGAGTCTTGCTATCTCGTTTTGTTCTAGTGAGGTTTGATTTGCCAGAGCATATAGCGTAGTATAGCTATTGCTTGATGTCATATCCAAAGAGAAGCATATATCACTACTATCTGAGTAAATATCTAACTGCTTGAAGTTAGAGACTATGACAAACCTACAAGTTGGCTTTTCGTTTTTATATCTAAATGCTTGGGCTATGGTGTCTCTATTTGATATATTTTTATCACTAGATTTTAGCTCTATTATGGCTATTGGATTGTTATTTTGGTCATAAACTACAGCATCTGCCTTTTTCATATCAGTACTGTTTTTTACCTCTCTTGTGCAGTTAGTCCAGTTCAACATCTGCGAGAGCAACACGATAAACTCAGCTCCATTTGCATCTTCGGCTATGAATTTATCTTTTGTTACGAGTTTAATGACTTCATCATAGTTTGGAGCGTTGAAAGACTTTATGAAATTTTTGAGTAGTGACTTTTGGAACATTTAATAACCTCTGATTCTTAACCTTAGGAGTAAAACTAAAATAACTACCAAAAGTTAATCGTTTAGGAGTAGGGACTTTAGTCCCGTTTTGTGGGACTGAAGTCCCTGCTCCAAGTAAGTATTTTTGGGGTTTATCCGAGTAGCTTTTTGACGATTTGATTGATTCTTCCGCCATCTGCACGGCTTCCGATAGTGCTTTTGGCGGCACCCATCACTTTGCCCATATCTTTCATACTAGCTGCACCTGTACTAGCGATGATCCCTTGGAGAATATTTTCCAACTCCTCATCATCCATAGGTTTAGGCAGATAGCTCATGACAAGAGCTAATTCATATTCATCTTTGGCGACCAAATCATCTCTGCCAGCTTCTCTGAATTGGACGATAGCATCTTCTCGTTGCTTGGCATACTTCATCAGGATTTTCTCGACGATATCATCATCTACTTCGATACGCTGATCAACCTCGATCTGTTTGATCGCTGCTTGGATGTTGCGAAGCGTATCTCTCTTGTGCTTCTCTTTCGCTCTCATGGCTACTTTGATATCATCTTTTATTTGTTCTTTTAGACTCATTCGTTCCTCTTTGTTTTAAGATATAGACAGTAATTATAGCATAAAATAAATCATCTTTTTACGGTTGTGTTATATTATTTTGGTATACTTCTTTTATAATTTCAACTATCAACTAGGAGCAAGCAATGAAGCTAACTGTAAAATCGATATTTTTTGCGACGACAATAACATTCGTAGGCTTAAATTTCACGGCATGTACGATCCCACCGCCAACACCAAAAGAAGAGGTCAAAAAAGCTCCCGCACCAGTCTTGACTGAAGAGCAGAAACATTCTAAATATAAGTCTGCGATGCGAATTGTTGGAGCAGAAATAAAACAGGATATGAATTATCAGAAATTAGATCTCAGTACATCAAAACTCAAAAATTGGTTTACAGATATAACTTATAAAGTATGGGATCGTCAAATAAGCCAAGGACAATTTATTGATCTTGGGCTTAAGAAATTTCCGAGACACTACTATGAATTTGAAGTGATCTCTACTGGATTACTCTCAGATCCAACAGCAAGGAATGCAAATAAAACAACTGCCAAGCATTAAGTATTTTGGAGTAGGGACTTCAGTCTCATCAAACAGGACTAAAGTCCCTACTCCTAGTATTTATTCTTGGGAATCCGTATCAGCTACTCAGAAATTTTACTCTGAACAAAAGTATCCATATCATCGACAATCACTTCAAGCGTTCGCTCTCCGTCAATAACCTGTAATAATTCATTATCCGTATAAAACTTTTGAATCTCTGCCAAAGGATCCGTATAAATTTTCATACGATCATAAAATACCTCTATACTATCATCACTTCTGACGACTTCTGCTTCAGCAGCACGACCAAGAATACGCTCTTTGGCAACCTTTTCACTGACTCGTACTTCTATGACAGATACGAGATTGATCTCATCTTCTGTCTGAAGAATTTTATCGAGTGCTTTCATCTGCTCGACACTTCTAGGGTATCCATCGATAAGTACAATATTTTTAGGTGAATGCTTGATCGCGGAGATGATCGTATCGATGATGATATCGAGAGGGACAAGTGTCCCTTTGGAGATATAGCTTTCGATCGTCTGTCCGAGTTCGCTTCCACTTCCTACCTCTTCACGGAGCATATCTCCTGTAGAGTAGTGTATGATATTCTGGGCATGTTTTTCGGCGATGAGATTGGCATCAGTTGTTTTACCTGAGCCTGGAGCCCCGATAATGAGAAAAAGTTTTTTATGATTAGGCATTTAGTGCCTCCCTGTATTGAATGTTGGTTCTTGTCATTTTATAATCCTTTTTTTGTGGTTAGTATTTGGGCATCCTTCATAAGTAGTTTACACTTTAAACTTATTGATTTTGTAGGTGTGACCGTGTCACACGAGCAAATCATCACTTGTGCGACATGGTCGCACCTACAACATTGTAAACTACCTTTTATTAGATATGAAGAATGCCTTATTTTAGTTCTATTCCTAAGTTGCTGGTGCTTGTCGAATTCTAAGGCTCAGATCTTTGAGTTGCTCATTGTCCACTGGACTAGGTGCTTTGGTCAAAAGACACTGTGCTTTTTGTGTCTTGGGGAATGCAATCACATCACGAATACTACTTGTGCCTGCCATCAGCATGATCATCCTGTCAAGTCCCATAGCAAATCCGCCATGTGGAGGTGCACCAAACTTGAGTGCATCGAGTAAAAATCCAAACTTCTCCTCTGCCTCTTCTTCATCAATACCGAGGAGTTTGAATATCTCTGCTTGGATGGATTCTTTGTGGATACGGATCGATCCTCCACCTAGTTCTGTGCCGTTGAGAACGATATCGTACGCGATAGATTCGACCTCTTCGATATCATCAAAATCGAGTGAACCCTTATCAGATAGCTTTGGCATAGTAAAGGGGTGATGCAGTGCTTTGACTTTGCCTTCTGCCACTTCAAACATAGGAAAATCAACCACCCAGAGAAATTCAAAAGAATCTTTTGGGATGATCTCCATAATCTCTGCCAAGTAGATACGGAAACGACCCATATAGTCTAGCACGACCTTTTTGTCGCCAGCACCAAAGAAGACTGCGTCACCCACCTCAAGCTCACATCTATCGATGATCGCCTGAATATCTTCATCTGTAAAGAACTTAGTCAATGGTCCTTTCAGACCCTCTTCTTTCATCTGAAAGTAGCCTAGTCCTTGTGCGCCAAACTTGCGTACATACGCTTCGAAGCCTTTCATCTGTCGCTTTGAGAAGATCTTGTCTCCTTGTGGAACTTTGAGTGCTTTGATGCGATTTCTCTTGGGCGACTTAGCAACATTTGAAAAGATCTCGTTGTCACATCGTTCGAAGATATCGATCACATCAACCATCGCCAAATCATAACGCATATCAGGCTTGTCTGAACCATACTTTTCCATCGCTTCACTGTGCGTGATACGGTTAAACTTATTTGGGATATTGTGACCATTTTTTGTAAAAATCTCATAAATAAGTTTTTCAGCGACAGCAATGACATCTTCCTGATCACAAAAACTCATCTCAACATCAATCTGCGTAAATTCAGGTTGTCTATCTGCACGCAGATCTTCATCTCTGAAACACTTGGCGATCTGGAAATAACGATCAAAGCCAGCAACCATCAAAAGTTGCTTGAAAAGCTGTGGTGATTGAGGTAAAGCATAAAACTCTCCCCCATGGACACGACTCGGTACGAGATAATCCCTCGCACCTTCAGGTGTAGACTTGGTAATGATAGGTGTCTCAACTTCGAGGAAGCCCATCTCATCGAGTGCATTTCGTGCTACCATCGTCACCTTGGATCGTAGTTTGAAGATATCGTACGATTTTTGGGTACGCAATTCCAGATAGCGATATCTGAGCTTGATCTCTTCATTTACTTTGTCGTCACCTAGATCAAAAGGCATCGGAAGTGAACGGTTTTCGATCACTATCTTGTCCACGACAATTTCAACCTTACCTGTCTTGAGGTTGGGATTTTCAAGTCCTTCACCTCTCGCTCTAACCTTGCCTGTCGCGATCAGAACAAACTGATCTCTGATCTCCTCTGCCTGCTTGTGTGCCTCTACATTGTCTGCTGGGTCACAGACTAGCTGCAGTACCTGATCTTTGTCTCTGAGGTCGATAAAAATCACCCCACCATGGTCTCTTCTGCTGGCAACCCAGCCACTGACAGTGATCTCCTGTCCAATATGTTCTTCTGTTATTTCTGCACAATAGTGTGTTCTCACGCCTCTTCCTCAACGATAAATTTGACGCGATTATACCCAAGTTATGATGAAAATTCAGAATAGGGGGAGCTTGTAAATATGTTGATATGTCAATATGCCATCAAAAAAAGATATCAAAGCGATATTGTGATAATCTATCTGTGCGAATATATTTTCACTAGAAAACGAGGTAATCCATGTCACTGCAGAAGCTGAAAAATATTAATACAGCTGGTTTTGTACTTAGACCTACTACACCAGGGATCAAAGAGTTGTATATGTCGATCAAGTTGCAATTTGAAGCCAAAGGTATCAAGGTATTGCTATCTGAGAGATCGGCCGAGATGATAGGGGAGGATGGATTGGTATTTGATGCATTATGCCTAGAATCTGATTTTTTAGTCTCATTGGGCGGTGATGGAACACTCCTCTCTCTGGTACGGAAAAGCTATGGATATGATAAGCCTGTCTTTGGTATCAATGCTGGAAATTTAGGATTTTTAGCAGATGTCAAGATCGATGAAGTAGAGGAGTTTTTGGATGCGATACTATCAGGTGACTATCATATCAATGACCGCATGATGATCGAAGGCTATATCCGCACGAGAGACGGGTGCAAAAATTTTTATGCTTTCAATGATGTGGTGATCACTCGTCCAACCATTTCCAAGATGGCAAAAATAGATGCTTCTATTGATGGTGAATGGTTCAATACTTATAGTGGAGATGGATTGATCATCTCTACGCCGACTGGCTCAACCGCCTACTCTATGGCAGCTGGGGGTCCGATTATCTATCCTCTGACTAAAGCATTTATCATGACACCGATCTGTGCACACTCCTTGACACAACGCCCTCTAGTCGTGCCTGCTGATTTTACGATCGAACTTCATTCGCCAGATGCTAGAGTGATCGCTATGATCGATGGGCAGGATGACTATGAGATGCAAATTGATGATCAGCTGGTGATCAAAGGTGCAAAAATTGGTGCCAAGCTTTTAAGTAGAAGTAAACAAAATTATTTTTCAATACTGCGTGAAAAACTCTCTTGGGGTGAACACAATTGAGTATCCAGCGTCTTTATCTAAAAGAACTTTTGACATTTGCTGAATCTGAGTTGGAGTTTGACTCTGGTTTGGTTGTCTTGACGGGTCCGAGTGGTGCTGGAAAATCTGTGCTGATGCAGAGTGTACTATCAAGTTTTGGTCATGGAGGTGGTGAAGCAAAGATCTGCGAAGTGACGCTTGATAAGCCAGAGAAGATTAATTCTGAAGCGTATGAGCTTGATGATGAATTGACTATTAGAAGTCTCAAAAAGGATCGTATTCGTTTTTATCTCAATGGACAAAATATTTCCAAAAAAGCACTACAAGCACTTTTTGTATCTAGTATCAAATACTTGAGTGTCAGAGACAAGGGAGGTTTCGAGAGTGCGGTGCTTTTGGATCTCTTGGATGACTCCTTGAAATCACGCAATAAGAGCTATAAAAAATTGATCAAAGAGTATCAGCAGCGGTATAAGCATTATAATATAAAATTGAGTGAATTGTTCAAAATCAAAGAAGATGAAAAAAAACTTTCAGAATTGATCGAATTTACAACTTATGAAATTGAGAAAATCAAAGAGATTGATCCTAAAAATGGTGAAGATGAAGAGCTGATACGGATCAAGCAACAACTCTCCAAAATAGACAAAATCAATGATGCACTGCTTCAGTCCAATATGATTTTCGAATCAGAGTCATCTATTCTTGAAGTTTTTCGACTTCTTGGCAAAGATGAGACTTATTTTGCAGATACAATGAGTCAGTTGCGGATAGATTTTGAAGAGACCCAATCTCTTACTGAAGAGTTGGCAGATATCAATGTTGAAGAGATCTTGGATAGACTTGAGAAAATATCTGGACTCAAAAATCGTTATGGTTCCATTGGTGAGACGCTGGACTATCTTGTGCTTAAAGAAAAAGAACTCACTGCCTATCAGATGATAGAGCAAGACAAAAGTACGCTAGAGTCTTTCCTCTCTCTTGAGTATAATGAATTGATGATCTTGGCTCAACGCATTTCACGGTCAAGACAAAAAGAAGCAAAAAAGATAGAAGAGAGATTAGCAGTTTACTTGAAAGATTTGAAACTTCCTAGAGTGAAGTTTATATTTGAGGGAGTCAATCTGCTTCCCTTAGGTATCGATCATGTTGATATATTGATGGGTCACTCTGTGACCTCTACTCTAAGTGGCGGTGAGTTCAACCGTCTACGGCTTGCGCTTTTGGTCATTGCGATGGAGGAGAAGAGAGAAGAGGGTGGTGTCATTATACTAGATGAGATCGATGCCAATGTCAGTGGCGATGAATCGATTGCAATTGCATCAATGATTTCCAAACTCTCTTCTGTCTATCAAATTTTTGCAATTTCCCACCAAGCTCATCTCTCTGCATTGGCAGATCAGCATATTTTGGTAGGCAAGGTGTCGGGTAACAGTTATGTCAAAGTCTTGAATGAAGAGGAGCGAATAGTGGAAATTTCACGCATCATTGGTGGAGAAAAATCCAACAAAGAAGCGATCGCTTTTGCCAAAATGCTCAGAGCCAAAGTATAAATTTTTAAGAGAATTGCTCTTTTAATTTTACTTGATAGGTTTTTAATATCTCCAGATATGCCAAGAGAATATCATCATCCTTGCCTGTTTTACAGTAAGTGTTGTATTCTACGAGTGCATCTGCTATACCACCAGTACCCAGATTGGTAGCTGAACCTTTTATTGAGTGAGTCAAGTGTTCGACCTCTTCATAATCTTTGCTTTTCACTGCTGCTTCTATCTGAGGGATATGATCATCTATCTGTACGACAAGATCCTGAACGAATATATCTGCATCTGCTTGTGAAAGTCCCATATCCAATAGTCTGCTGTTGTCGAAGTTTGGATAGACACCTTTTGGCAACTCTTTTGTTGGTACTACTCTCTTCTTGGCTTTTTCTTCTAGTGCTGTGGCTCTTTTTCTTGCGGTAGCTATCTCTTCTTCTTTGACTCTTTTTGTTGCTTCTGCTCGTTTGGCTTCTTCTGCTCTTTCGGATACTTCTGCTTTATTGCCTTCTTCTCGCTGTTTTAGAGCTTTTTCCTTTGCAGCTCTCCTTGCCTTAAATTTTTCAATTTGTGCTCTTTTAGATTCTTCTTGTTGCTGTTTTGCATCTTTTTTCAGAGTAGTGGCTTTCGGCTGAACCTCTTCTTTCTCTCTTTCTCTCTGTACTTCTTTTGCTTTTGATGGTCTCTGTTTTTGGGGAGCTTTTTGAATCTCTTCATCGTCTCTTTTTCTTCTTTCAAGCTTAGGTTCACTTTTGAAAAGAGAGAGAAGTTTTTTTCTGAATAGTATCAAGATGATAAGTATAGCAGAAAACGCCAGTATTGGTAATATTATTTCCATGGTCATAAGGTATCCTTCAAATATTTATTATTCAAATCATAATATATTTTACTTTAAAAAACTTCAAAAAGTCTCACTAAAATTAGTTTAACAGTATAAATTGCCAAGTATGGTTACTTTTGATATAATTTCAAAAAAGAGGTTTAATCTTATGATTGTTGATACACATTGTCATTTGGATGATTCTAGATACCAAGAAGATATTGAATCTGTTCTGGATCGTGCACTCTCCCACGGGGTAGAAAAATTTATTATACCAGGAGCTGATCCTGATACACTTCCTAGGGCTATAGAGTTGTCTGAAAAGTATGACAATGTCTATTTTGCTGTAGGGGTACATCCTTATGATGCCAAACACTATGACCGAATAGCATTACTGCCTTTTGTTAAGCATCAAAAATGTATAGCGATTGGGGAGTGTGGACTTGATTATTATCGTTTGCCTGAGGGTGTCGATGCAATTGATGCTGAAAAGGCACTACAAAAAGAGATATTTATCGATCAGATACTATGGGCAAAAGAGTTGAATAAGCCATTGATAGTTCATATCCGAGAAGCAAGTCAGGATTCTTTGGAGTTATTAGAGAAGTATGCTGGTGAAAAAGGCGGTGTTTTGCACTGCTACAATGCCAACGAGGAGCTTTTGAAGCTTGCAGAAAAGAACTTCTATTACGGAATTGGTGGTGTGTTAACTTTTAAAAATGCCAAAAAATTGGTCAATGTATATCCAAAAATACCTATCGATAAACTCTTAATAGAGACAGATGCACCCTATCTTACACCT
>QMKU01000031.1 GCA_003646525.1 Campylobacterota bacterium | reverse complement strand
TGCCACCACCCCTCTATGATCATAGTTTCTGGAAGTATTTGTCGGATTTTTTCGATCTCTTTGAGTGGTTTTTCACAAAAAATATGTAGACCATCATAGATACCTGCTTCTCGTTTGAGCAATTTCTCAAAAGCTTCGAGGGTAGTGTACATGATCGCTTTATCATATGCATTGAGTCCAGAATCAAAAACAGCATCAACCAAAAAGCGTTTTTGCAGTGGCATCGTCGCAAATCCTATGGCTTGTTGTTCAGAAAAATAGAGGGTTACTTTGTCATCTGTGTAGGCATTCAATTCATTGGCGAGCGAATCTCCGATAACTACTCTATATTTTCCATCTCCTTTAGCTCCTGCTTTTGAAAAAACTGGATTGATCTTGGCTTCTTTGGCAAAATCGATACCATAGAGCATACTTCCCTGAACAACACCATCATTTTTGCTGATAACTTGTGTGCTGTAGTAGGGACTAAATTGAAGATGAGGAAATGTCTCTTTGAGCTTCAGTATGAGTGTGTCGTTGACAGCATCTTGAGCCATAGGAAGGATAGTGAGAGGATAATTCATAACAAAAAGTCTCTCTCTGAACTCTTTTTGTGTACCGTTCATGATTCCCATAGCGATCATCAGTACCATCACACCTGCAGCGATTCCCAAAAAAGAGAGTAGTGCAGATATGAAAATGAAAGGATTGTCCCTATCATAGCGCAGGTAGTGACGGATGATCTTTCGGACAAACAGTCTGTTTGGCAAATTTCTACTCATTTAGGCGAGCAGACCTTTTTTTGGTCCACTTTTGCCACAACAGTTTTTATATTTTTTGCCACTACCACAAGGGCAGGGGTCATTTCTTTTTGGTTTTTTGGTTCCTGTAATCGGTCGAGTAGCTGTCTCTGCGATGTCGCCCTCTTCATAGGATTGATTGAGAGTTGTATCTTCTATGTTGCTTTCAAGTTCATTTTTGATCTCTTCGACTGCCTGTCGTTCTTCTTCTTGACTTTGAAAGTCAAACTGCACAAGATGCAGGATTTTGATCGCTTCAAATTTGATACGCTGTATCAAATCCTGAAAGAGTTTGTAGCTATCTTGTTTGTATTCGGTCAATGGATCTTTTTGGTTGTATCCTCGGAGTCCAATACCTGTCTTGAGAACATCCATCTCATAGAGGTGATCTCTCCACTCTGGATCGAGAACTCTGAGATAGAGGACACTCTCTATCTCAGCGCGTTGTTCAGGATCGATGACAGACATTTTTTCTTCATAATGTTTTTCAAGTGTTTCGGTTATTGTCGTGTAGATACTTTCTCGATCTTTATCTTGAAATTGTGCTTCGGGAAAATCAACATTTAACTCCTCCCTGATAAGTCCAGAGAGTTTTTTGAGATTGAAATCTTCTCTCTGTGCTCCTTCAAATATTTCACACTCCATCAAACGACCATTGATATATTCAGCTCTATTCTCCTGAATTTTGGTTGCGATATCATAGTCAGGATCTAGGAGTTGATTACGGAAGGCATAGATTGCTTTTCGTTGGTGATTGGCGACATCATCGTATTCTAGAATATTTTTTCGTGATTCATAGTGCATATTCTCAACTTTTTTTTGCGCCTTCTCTACACTTCTTGTGACGATTTTTGAGTCGATATACTCACCCTCTTCGACACCTAAACGACTCATAATATTTCTGATCTTTTCACCACCAAAAATTCTGAGTAAGTTATCATCGAGACTGAGATAAAACTGACTCTCTCCTGCATCCCCCTGTCGTCCGCTTCGTCCGCGTAGTTGATTGTCGATCCTACGGCTTTCGTGTCTCTCTGTGCCTAGGATATAGAGACCACCCAAGCTTTTGACTTCATCTGTGAGTTTGATGTCAACACCCCGTCCTGCCATGTTGGTTGCGACAGTGACAGCTGCTTTTTGTCCAGCATCCATGATGACCTGTGCTTCGTGCTCATGGTTTTTGGCATTGAGGATATTGTGTGGTATTTTTTCTTTTTTTAGTCGCTTGTCGATGAGCTCACTCTTTTCGATCGAGGCAGTACCGATCAATACCGGCTGTCCTTTGGCATGCAACTCTTTGACTTTTTTGACGACAGCATCCAGCTTCTCTCCCTCTGTATTGTAGATGAGGTCATTTTCATCTAGTCTCATGACGGGAACATTGGTTGGGATAGAGATGACTTCGAGGTTGTATATCTGCGCAAACTCTGTCGCTTCAGTCTGTGCCGTACCAGTCATGCCTGCAAGTTTCCCATAGAGTCTGAAAAAGTTTTGATAAGTGATCTCAGCAAGTGTCTGAGACTCTTCTTGTATCTCTACACCCTCTTTGGCTTCGAGTGCCTGATGTAGTCCTTCGCTATATCGTCGCCCCTCAGAAAGTCGTCCAGTGAACTCATCGACAATGATGATTTCATCATTATTGATGACATAGTCAACATCTATTTCAAAGAGATAATGTGCCTTGAGTGCTTGGTCAAGATGATGAGAGAGGATAGCATTTTCAAGACTATAGAGATTGTCAACACCGAAAAGATTCTGTGCCTTCTCTAATCCTTGTTCTGTCATGATGATGACTCTGTTTTTCTCATCGACGATGAAGTCACCAGTTGTGATCTCAGGTTCGCCGGGTTTGGTCTCCTCTTTTTCACCTTTTTCCATCTGTATGGCGATCTCATCTGCTTGAGGATAATGATTGGTATCTCTCTGTGTAGGACCTGAGATGATCAATGGTGTCCGTGCTTCATCAACGAGAATTGAATCTACTTCATCAACGATCGCATAGTTGTGCTCTCTCTGGACTTTTTCATTAGCACGAACTTTCATATTATCACGAAGATAGTCAAAGCCATATTCGTTATTGGTGCCATAAGTGATATCAGCATCATATTGTGCTTTTCGTGTCATTTCGTCATGGATGTCTGTCGTGATACATCCTGTCGAGTAGCCCAAAAATGAATAGAGTTTCCCCATATCTTCCGCATCCCTGCTGGCAAGATAGTCATTCACAGTCACGACATGGACACCATGCCCACTCATCGCATTGAGAACGACAGAGAGGGTTGCGGCAAGTGTTTTTCCCTCACCAGTTTTCATCTCAGCGATATCTCCGTTGTGAAGTACGATACCCCCAACCAACTGTACATCGTAGTGACGCAATCCTAATACTCTCTTTGATACTTCTCTAGTGATGGCAAAAGAGTCATTGAGTGCGCTATCAAGTGTCCGTTTTTCCTCATTGACCTCTTGTTTAAGTGTTGCAAAAGCTTCTTGGAGTTCTTCATCACTCATAGGCTCATAAAATGACTCAAGTGCATTTATCATGTTGGCATGTTTGAGATATTTCTTGACGAGTCTATCATTTGCTGAACCGAAAATATTTATAATGTTTTTTAGCATGGTATTTTATATCCTGTAAGGCAGTTTCAATTCTGAGGATGACTTGATAGTGATTAAGACGACCCCATGAAATTTTTCATATTATTATATCCACATATTATATAAAGGTTGTTGATATGCTGGTTTGAGAAACTTTCATCGGCTTGTTAGAGCTTTTTGAGTAGGATTATACTTGTTTTTAGAATTTTAAAGGAATTATAGTTGATAAAAAAATATTGCTTTTTGCTTTTTGTATTTTGTATTACGGCACTTTTTGCTGAAAATAGGGTTGTATTGCCTGTCAGTTTTCAAGCTAAATTTAAACAAACAATCAGCAATGAGCAGAAGAAAAAAATTATATATCAGGGTAAGATAGTTTTTTCTACTCCAGATCATTTCAAATGGAGTTATCGTACTCCTTATAAAAAAGAAGTTTGTGTCGATGGGATTAGTTTGCAAGTAGTCGATCATGATTTGGAACAAGTTTCGACTTATAGGCTAGAGGAAGGCTTGGAGTTGTCGGCGATACTCAGAAATGTAAAACTGCACCGTCCCACGGTTTATCTTGCCAAGTATAAAGGAAAAAATTACACGATTCAAGTCAACAGACGACAAGAGCTAAGTCGTATTGCTTATAAGGACAACTTAGACAATAGTGTTCTAATTGTTTTTTCACAAATGAAATATGGGAAAAAGAAAATCAACAAGAGACAAATGGATTGTGATTTTCCTGATGCTTATGATCAGATAGGAGGCTAAGGGTGGAGGCACTGCTAGATACGCTGACAGATAAGTCTCAGCGTCTCTTTGTTGCGGCTGTAGTGACTGTGATTATATTGACAGTGGCTTTGGTCATTATTATTTTTACGAGTCGGATCAAAACTCTCAAAGATAGTCTGCTGGATGCCAAAGAGATGGATTTAGAAAAAAGCAATAAGATGAAAATACTTCAGGAGAATTTTGAAGTTATGGAAAAAGATGATTTGGCACTGAGGGAGGAGCTGAAACAGTTTAGTGATGCCAAGATACAACTCAAGTCCAAAAAAGATCTTATACTCAAGATGCATGAGAAGATGAATCTCCTCAAAGAGAAGGAGCGACTAGATACCCATAAAATAGAAACTCTTACAAAGGATTTTCAAGTATTAACCTTTGAGCACAAAGAAGTGCAAAAACGCTATGAGCTCCTACTCGAAGACAACAGTAGGATTCGCAATAGTCATACGAAGATACTTATGAAAACTAGTCAGCAAGAGCGTCGAATTTTTGAAAAACTTATTTTGTTAAGTGGCAACAAAAGAGAGCAACGCAGAGAGATAGAAAAGTTGGCTGATGAAGTTTCCAAAAAGAACTATATGCTATTTGATACATTGCGACATAAAACTGCTCTGGCACGACTCTCTCCTCTCTCAAATGCTATTTCTCGCTACCAAAAAGAGTTGATGTTTGATCTTGAGAAACATACGGGCAGAAAGAGAAATCTACAACTTGAAATGATAACACATGCTAAATTATACCAGAAGATACCAGAAGATGTTGAAGCACTCTCTTGGGGGCCAAAAGAAGAGGGTAGACTTGCCTATTTTGGTGTAGAAGTCATTGTCAAACTCTTGGGAAGATCAGGTATTAATCAAGACAAATATACAAAGTTCAAAAGTTCAGAGGAGAGAGGTAATAAAAAGGGTTTAGATGTCATCATCTCCCTGCCAAATGATCAAAACATTATACTAGATGCTAGTTTTTCTATGGATTACTATGAGGATTATCAGCATGCAATAAATTTATCAGAAAAAGATGAAAAATTTTCTGAATATCTGATATCACTCAAAAGTCATATCGAGAAACTGAAGAATAAGATGCAAAAATCAGCAAGCAGTAGCTACTATTGGATGTTGGTTCCTGATGATGAAGCCCTAAATCTTGCACTGAAGCAAGAGAGCCACATCTATGAGCAGAGTATAGAAAAACATATTGTACTTGTAAATCCTACGATGCTTTTGGCAACCTTGCAGAGGGTTGTAATGCTATGGGATTACAAATATCACTATAGTCAGATAGATGCATTGGCAATAGAAGCCGAAGAGATGTATGGACGGCTTGCCCAACTGAGCGCAAAGATAAGTGACGCTTCACAGCAGATAGAGATCCTTCAGGAAAGTTTTTTACTAGACTCTTGAGACTAGCCTAAGTTGTCAATTCCATTGTATTACTCGTATTGAGAATCAGTAGTCAAAACTAACACAATCTCATAGCCAATGAGGCTAGAGATAACCGTTATGTATCCAAGGAATAGAATTAAAATTGAACGCCATTGGGGGTCACCTGTAGTTGTTGCCCCCTTTTTTTTTGACTCCTGTTTATTTTTTATAAAAAACTTGATTTTATATAGGAAAAATGATATAATTAATTTATGTTTAAAAATTAAGTTAAAGGTATGTTTTATGAAAAAATTTCTTTTTGTATTTATTATTTTAAATGCATTTGTTTTACAGGCGGATATATTGTTCTACTATATGGCAGGTGTTTTACCAGCTACTGTCAAAAGCAATCGTCCTGTTGCTACAATTGACGGTTCAGAGAAGATGGTAAATAAGCAGATATATGCAGGTCAAACACCATATGCTATGGCTGGTGCGAGAGACAATAATGGTATAGTTTATTGTAGATGGACAAATCCTGATGGTAGTACATTGATAGAGAATATAATCTCTCCACCTATGAAAGACATGGATGAATATACTTGCCCATTTGAAGCTTCAGCAATCATGGAAGATGGTAATTTTATCTATACTCTAATAGTAAAAGATACCTCAGGAAAAGAAGATAGTAATGAGTTGAATGTTACTGTACTTCCAAATAATGCTCCTACAGCTGATATTGGTTCAAATAGAGAAATAGTTGTGGGTAGTACTCTAAATATTACAGCTGTTGCAAATGATGCAGATGGCGATAAGATGACATATCAGTGGATGTATGGATTAAAGGGTGGAAGTAGTATGCATGGCGCTGGAACTTCTCTTGACTTATCTCAACTGTTTGATACTGTAGGTTTGTATGTTGTAAAATTTGAAGTTCGTGATAGTCATGGCGTAAGTGCACTAGAAGAGATTGATGTTAATGTGGTTAGCAATCCTAATTCACCTGAAAATTTTAATTTTACAGATGAGGTAGGTGTAAATATTAATCAATGGTTTAGCTCTTCTATTACTGTTGGAGGTTTGGCTAGCGATGTAGAAGTTGATATTTCAAGTAGTGATTACCCAAGAGAAGATTATACTTATTTTCTTGTAAATGGACAAAGTGATGTTTTGAAAGTAAAAAATGGTGATGTTGTAAAAGTTGCTCATCTATCTTCAAATCAGGATGCAACAACACTAAATACTCTCATAACAATAGGTGGTATAAGTGATACATTCAGTACAACTACAAAAGCAAGTGATAGTACAAAAATACCACTTATTGTAGGTGCACCTAATATGAGAGGAAATATACATGAACTTTATAGCTATACTCCTCAGTTAAGTACAGATTATAATAATTTTGCTCCTGCAACAAAACCATTTACCATAGAGAACAAGCCAAGTTGGGCAAGTTTTGATTCAGAATTTGGGGAGCTTAGTGGTACACCGACTCTACCTGCACTACATAGAGATGTGAAAATATCTGCTTATGGTGATAACGGTATGGATAGTATAGTTTTTGATATTACTATAACAGAAGATCAGCCACCATATATAAATGGTTATGGTCATACTCTTGAAACTCCAAACTTAGACTTTACCTTTAATGATAATGCCAATTGGAGAAGTAAAATTACAGAGATATGGATGTCAATTTGTTATGGTAGTGCAGCCGTATTACTTAATCCAAATGACTATACATTTGCAGAGGGTATCTAACTCTGCATAGTTCTACATCGTCCAATGTAATGCTTCGTATACCTACTTGGGGTGGAGGAGAGTTAACTATCAAAGCAACAGATTATGTTGACTCATTTGTACCAATTAACTTTATAGATGATGGTCAATATGCCATTAGAGCAAGTCTTTCTATTTATAATAATATTAAATTAAATGAAGGTAATTTAAATGGTGCAGTTTTAGATATTAATCTTAGTAACTATCTTGAATTTATTGACAATACTTTAGATAGTTCAAACTTTGTTTTTGCTTGGGATATTCCAAGTAGTATTAGCATAGATAGTGTAAATTATATAAACGCTACTTCAGCACAACTTCATATAGCTTATGATGGAACTGATTTTGATAATAATGTAACATTATATATAGATATAGCACAAAATGAGTTAAATATTTGTCAAGGTGCATCTACAAACTCTATAGATATTGAAGCTGTAGTAGAGGTACCAAAATATATCTATCCTGATGATCCAACCAAAGATGCACTATTTGGATTTGATATAGATACAGATAATGAAAAAGTTGCTACTCTAGCAAGAAATGGTATATATATACATGAGAAAGATGTTAATGGAGAATATCAACAAGTTCAAAAAATTGTACCTTCTGAAGAAAATAATATTTCAGCTGATGATGCTTCAATTTCTATTGATGGAGAGTATTTAATCTATGGTGATGGTATTTTCTGGGCAGGAGAAGATGGTAATGGACTAGAAGGTAAAGTTTACATTTATAAAATGGATGTACATGGACTTTATCAATTAGAACAAGAGATAGTAGCATCAGGATTAAGCAGTTCTGCACATTTTGGTGCAAGTGTAGATCTTAGTGATGACTTGCTAATTGTAGGTGCTTATAATGATGATGACCATAAAGGTGCTGCGTATCTTTATCAACTTAATGTTGATAGTGGAGATTTTGAACAAAAAGAGAGATTAACTCGTCCAGATGGAAAAGAGATGGATTGGTTTGGATATGATGTAGCAATTGATGGTGACTACTTTGTTGTGGGTTCTATGTCCTTTCCTATTGTAGGAGATGACAAGGAAGAGTTAGGAGCAGGTTTCGCATACTACTACAATTACTTAAGTGATTCATTGGAGTTTATGGCTGAACTTAAAGCATCAGATTTAAGTAGTTTAAGTGATCACTTTGGAATTAGTGTAGATATATCTTCTGATCATATAATAGTTGGTACTTATCATAAAGGTGCTTATCTATTTAAAAGAGAGTTTGATACGGCTTCTGAAAATGGAAAATTGGCACCTACAGAAGATGAAGACTTTGGTCATCAAGTTTCTATACTATATAGTGATTTAATAAAATATATAGCTCTTGGAGAGTCTGGAAGCTGGAACATGCTTAGTACTAAAGGATTTACTTTTGTTCAAGGCAGTTCAACTAACCAAAAAAATATAATAAAAACAAACGCAGAAGATGGATTATCTAAGTCAGTCTCTGTAGATGAAAACTTTGCTTATTTCTCTATGCCTTATAATGAAGATAAAAAAGTCTATCATCATGGTGCTGTAATGGTTGCAGAACATGGTCAAAGTTATAACTTAGATGTAGAAGATACTATAGCTTACATAAATGGTACAAGAGATTTGATTGATGTAGAGTTAGATGTAACTGTTGTATTTGATGCAGAGATAAGTCAAATAAATAGTGAAGTTAACATAACTATTGTAGCAGGTGAATACTCTATGGATGGTGGTTCAACTTGGACAAGCTCTTATACAACTATATATACAACGCAAAGTATTAAAATTCGTCATACAAGTTCAGTTGACTACAGTACATCTGCATTTACAACTTTAAATGTTGGAACACAAAGTGCAATATTTACTTCAACAACTCTCGCTGAAGTAGTTGAGGCAGAAGGAACAGTTACTGTTGGTGATTTGATGTGGGAAGATACAGCACATGTTCGTGGTGGAGAGAATAATGTTACATGGAATCAAGCTGATACTTATTGCAAAGGTCTTGAATTAGCGAGTTATTATAATTGGCGTCTTCCACATCATAACTATGAAGAAGAGATTAATGAATTAGGTACAATTATGACGGACTCAAACGATACTGCTACAGGAGAGGATAGAGTTATTAATGAGCCTTTTGTCCTAATAACGGCAAATGATGATATCT
>QMKU01000030.1 GCA_003646525.1 Campylobacterota bacterium | reverse complement strand
TTTGGAAAAAAATGATAAAATCAAACGAGTAGAAACCTTTGGGAATAGTTATACGAACAGTTATAAACTTTTCAGTTTTGTCAAATTTATACTCAAATCTTTTATCGGTTTTATGGGATTGGTAAGTCTATTTCTGATCCTCAAGCAGATGGAAATATGGAAATATACACATAAGGAAAGAATGCAAGTTATGGAGATTTTTGGTGCATCTTTGATGCAGAGAAGTGGTGTATTGTTTCGTGTTGCATTTGTCGATGCAATCATATCAACATTCTTGATCAGTGGTATTTTTATGGCATTGAAATATTACTGGGCTCAGGAGAGCCGTATTGATATTTTGATGCAAAAACAGAATTTGCTATTTCAATCAAGTGATTTTTTGATATTGCTCGGAACCTCACTGTTGGTCGTCATTGCTTCTGTTTATTTTGTTGTTTTCAGCAATAAGGAATAAAGGGTGAAAAAAGTTATTTTGATTTTATCATCCCTCCTTTTGCCTATTTCGATCTTTGCTACAAGTAGCACAGATCATAAGATAAAAAAATCTGAAAAAAATCTTCAAAAAAGTGAAATTCAACAAAAAGAAGAGAGTGAGCAACTCAACAAGATTGCAATGGATATCAAAAAGGCAAACAGGGACAATCAGGCATTAAATAAAAAACTAGAAGTATTAAGTCAACAGTTTGGTCAGAATGAGGAAGCATATCTCGCATCTAAAAGGATTTTGATTAAGTATGATAAAAGTCTTGATACGATTAGTCAAAAAATCAGAGAGAAAAATCAAATATTTATAGAAACACTAGCAAATCAGTCTAGCGTAATTCATGCGATGAATCAGTCTCATGATCCTAGTAGAGAGTCTATTGTGATGCAAGAAGCATATCAACTGCTAAAGAAGCAAAATGACAAAGAGTTGATTGCGCTTAAGCGACAAATTGACGAAAAAAAGATACTCAAAGGAAAAATTATTAGAAAACGATTAAGTGTTAAAAAGAGAATAGATACAATAGCAAAAGAACGAAAAGAGTATAAAAAACAAAAAGCTAAAAAACAAAAATTACTCAAAAAATTGGCAAATAATGAGAGGGAATATCGAAATAAACTACAAAAAACAATGGATAAACAGATTGCTTTGCGCTCTGCACTTGCAGACTTGAATATCTTGCAAAAAAAAGAGGTTGAAAGGGATCACAAAATACTCAAAGAGCAAAAAGCTGTCATACTTGCAAAAGCAAAATGGAAAGAAGCAGAGAGAAAAAAGCGTGAACAAGCGAGAGTTGAAGCTAGAAAAACAGGACAAAAAGTGATCTATGAAGCCAAGCCTGAAACAACTCCTCGTCAGCCTACTGTTAAGCAACGAGGCTCTTCGTATCAAAAGAACAAGATCTATGCTTATAGGGGAAGGAAAACGATATCACCAATCAGGGGTGCCAAGGTAGTAAAGAAGTTTGGTACTTATGTAGATCCGATCTATAAGATCAAAATATTCAATGAATCCATTACCCTCATGGCTCCTTCAAAAGATGCCAAAGTTCAAAATGTCCTGAATGGAAAGGTAGTTTTTGCTGGTTCTAGTTCAATGCTAGGGAAAGTAGTAGTGGTCTCTCATAGTGGAAGGATACACACTGTTTATGCAGGATTGTCAAAAATTGCACCCAATCTCAAGAAGGGAAGCAAAATAAAAAAGGGGTATGTAGTCGGGAAAGTTTCCCGTAAGTTGATCTTTGAAGCAACTAAAAATTCAAAGCATATCAACCCTCTCAAGCTTATAAGAATGTAGTGGCAGATTTGTTTTAGCCCACACTAAAATACTTTTGGATATAATCGCGACATTATTGGAGGTGTGATTGTATGGTAAAAAGAGTCTTGGTTAAATTTTCTGGTGAAGCATTAGCAGGCAAAGATGGACATGGCATCAATACAAAAATTTTGAAATTCATCGCTGATGAGATCAAAGAGTTGATTGACAATGACATCGAAGTGGCTGTCGTTGTAGGTGGAGGAAACATCATCCGTGGTGTCTCTGCTGCGGCAGATGGTATCATTAAACGAACTAGTGCTGATTATATGGGTATGCTTGCAACGGTTATTAACGGTGTAGCGATCCAAGAAGCTCTGGAGTATATTGGGCTTGATGCACGCTTGCAGTCAGCTATTGATATGCATGAGATTGGTGAATCTTTTATTGTCCGTCGTGCACGAAGACATCTTGAAAAAGGGCGTGTGGTTGTTTTTGCTGGAGGTACTGGAAATCCGTACTTTACAACAGATACAGCTGCAACCTTGAGGGCTTCTGAAATTGACGCAGAGATGATCATCAAAGCGACGAAAGTTGATGGTGTCTATACAAGAGATCCCAATAAATATGATGATGCTGTAAAATTAGATAGATTAACTTATGAGCAGGCTATGGATGATGATATTAGTGTGATGGATAATACATCAATTGCCTTGGCAAAAGAGAATAATTTGCCTATTATTGTCTGCGATATGTTTGAAAAAGGAAATCTGCTTGCCATTATCAATGGCGACAATACGCTTTGCTCAATTGTTGAGTAGTGATCAAGAATAAACCAAATAAGTATTTTAGAAGGAAAACAATGAGAGTAGAACAGATGACGGCAAAAGCGTTAAAAAATGTAGATTATGATAGATATCTTCTTGCAAGTGCAGTCGGAAAGAGAGCAGAAGCTCTCGCAAACGGTGCACGACCTTTGATTGATTTTGATCCTAGAAAGCTTAAGTATGCAGATGTTGCACTTCAGGAAATTGCTGAAGGTAAAATAATAGTCAGCCTAGAGAGCTAAATTGTTTTGGATACTTTTTTAAATGACATAAAAGAGATCCATATTGTTGAGGATGCAAAGAGACTTCTTTTTGGTGCTTTCGTATCTGAAACTGATATTGTCCAAAGGGCACTTGATCTTGCTTCTGTTGCCCATAAAGGGCAGAAACGAAAGAGTGGAGAACCCTATATAATTCATCCTATTCTTGTCGCAGCAATCACAGCTCTAATCAGTGGAGATGAGGTAATGGTCGCTTCCGCACTCCTGCATGATGTGGTGGAAGATACCCACTATGAACTTGAAGATATTGAGAGAGATTTTGGTGTTGATGTTGTTCATATCGTTGGGGGACTGACAAAAATCGTAGAGATCAGAGACGAAAAGCTGATTCCGTCAGTTTCTGGAGATAGATTGATTAACTCAGCACTGAGTTTCAGAAAGATGCTGATCGCCTCCATCAAAGATGTGCGCGTCCTTGTGATCAAACTCTGCGATAGATTGCACAACATGCTCACTCTTGATGCGCTCTCTTCTGCCAAGCAAAAGCGTATCGCGGAGGAGACATTGGTAGTCTATGCTCCGATAGCTCATCGTTTAGGTATTTCACGCCTGAAAAATGAGTTAGAAGACCTCAGTTTTTATTATATTTATCCCAATGATTATGCAATGATTGATACTTATATCAAATCAAACAAACAAAATCTTCAGTTCAGACTCAATGCACTTATTCAGAAGGTGGAAAATATGATGCATATTGACGGATTTCATCGTGATAGCTTTGAAATCTTTGGGCGTGTCAAGCACTACTATTCAATCTACCTCAAGATGCACCGAAAAGGGGTCAGCATCGAAGAGGTTTTGGATCTCTTGGCTATTCGTATTATCGTGAAAGAACCAATTCAGTGTTATCGTGTTTTAGGGCTACTACATCTTGGATGTACCCCATTGATCTCCCGTTTCAAAGATTATGTGGCGCTTCCCAAGGAGAATGGTTATCAGACGATCCATACGACACTATTTGATGATGATGGGATCGTTGAGTCACAAATACGAACGACAGAGATGCATAAACTCGCAGAGTATGGGATCGCAGCACATTGGAAATACAAGGAGGGAGGCTCAAAGGTTCATCTCGATTGGCTTGAGGGGCTCAATTATCAGAATGAATCTGTTGAAGAGTTTTATGAGTTGGCAAAAAGTGATCTTTTTAGTGAAGATATTGCTGTCTTTTCACCCAAAGCGGATTACTACACACTTCCGAAAAACTCAGTAGCTTTAGATTTTGCCTATCTGATACACTCTGAGATCGGAGAGACGGCAAGCAGTGCTTTGATCAACAAAAAGAAATCGTCTCTTTTGACAATACTCAAAATGGAGATATTGTCAAGATTGTGACAGATAGTGAACCTAGAATGCACTGCTCTTGGGCTGGTACAGTTAAAACTTCCAGAGCCAAAGAGGGGATAAGAAGCCGCTGCCGAGCTCGCATCAAAGAGTGTGATGAGTTGAGTGCTTACAATATCTTGGCAACACTTTTCAATTATGATGTTTCAGGGATCCCTCAGGTCATCGATGAGCTTGGATTGACACAAAGCTTTTATAAGCTTTCTAGCCATTTGGATTATTACAAAGAGGTGATTCATCAGATCGCAGACTATTTAGGAAAAAAACAGGTTCGTTTCTGGGAATTAATGAAAAAGGGTTACAAAAGACCTTTCATTAAAGAGATAGAGCATTTTATATTTTATACCAATGATACTCTTGAGGGGGTAGAGTTTGATTATTGCTGCCATCCTAAAGTAGGGGATGAAATTGTTGCCTTCTATAAGGATAACAAGGCTATTATACACCACAAATTATGTCGCAAAGCCTACCAGAAAATATTGAATAAAGAGTCGATGATTTATGTGGCATGGGAAAATAGAAAATTGGCAAAGTTCCGTCTTATTGTCAGTCTCTATAATCGAAAAGGAGCACTTGCTGATATTTTGAGCAGACTCTCTATGATGGATTTGAATGTGACGAGTATTGAGCTAGGGATCAAGAGTAGTGATAGTGCTGAGTACTGCCAGATCGAAGTAGAGAGTGTAGAGACAAAAATGAGTATTCTACAGGAGCGAATTTCGCAAAAATTTAAATTGGTAGATATCATCAATCTTGATGACGCATACAATCACTAACAAAGGGTAAGATTATGATACAGCAGGCACTTGATGAGATCAGTAGAGGAACAGCAGAGATCATAGATAAAGAACGGATTGAAGCATTGGTAAAAGCTTTTTTTGATGAGGGAAAAACATATAAAGTAAAAGTAGGATTTGACCCCACAGCAGCAGATCTGCATCTAGGTCACACAGTTTTGCTTCAAAAATTGGCGATTTTTCAAAAATATGGCGGACATATACAGTTATTGATCGGTGATTTTACAGCTATGATCGGAGATCCGACTGGTAAAAGCGAAACGAGAAAGAGACTTGACCGAGATACTGTACTAGAAAATGCCAAGAGTTACCAAGAGCAGGTTTTCAAGATTCTGGATCCAGAAAAAACAGAAGTGGTATTTAACTCAACTTGGTTAGATGCCTTGGGTGCAGATGGATTGGTTGCGTTGACAACTATTTTTAGTGTAGCGCGTATGTTGGAGCGAGATGATTTTGATAAGCGATACAAGTCAGGACAAAATATTTCCATTTCAGAGTTTCTCTATCCTCTGCTACAAGGATATGACAGTGTAGCACTTGAAAGTGATATTGAGTTGGGCGGAACAGATCAGAAGTTCAATCTGCTGATGGGACGGCAGTTGCAGCGATCCTATGAGGTGGGCAAGGAGCAGGCGATTTTGATGATGCCTATACTTGAAGGGCTTGATGGTGTTCAAAAGATGAGTAAATCATTGGGCAATTTTATTGGGATTACAGAGCCTGCCAAGGATATTTATGCGAAAGTACTCTCCATCTCAGATGAGTTGATGTGGCGTTATTATGAACTACTTAGCGAGCATTCTCTTGAGAAAATTGAAATATTTAGAACAGATGTTGAATCGGGCAAACTTCATCCCAAAAAAGCTAAAGAAAATCTCGCACTAGAGATTACCACACGATTTTATAATGAAGAGTCTGCTAATATAGCAAAAGATGAGTTCGATAATGTTTTTAAGTCAAATAAGCTTCCAAGTGATATCAAAGAGTTTGATATTGAAGCAGAGGTATGGATTTGTAAAACGCTGGTGGATGTGGGTATCGAACCTTCAACATCTCAGGCTAGAAGAGATATCAAACAGGGTGCTGTGCGTATTGATCAGCAAAAGATCAGTGATGAACAGTTAAAACTTGCGAAGGGTGATTATACTCTGCAAGTCGGGAAGAGAAAGTTTGCAAAAGTAAAGGTGAAGTAATGGAATTTAAGGCACTAAAAATTGGTAAGTATGTAGTTGATATTCCTATCATTCAGGGTGGCATGGGCGTAGGTATCTCTTGGGATCAGCTATCTGGGACTGTGAGTAGTGAAGGTGCATTGGGTGTGGTGAGCTCTGTAGGTACGGGTGTTTATAAGAAGCGTAAATTTACAGAGAAGGTGATGAAGGGGGGGCAGCCTTACGAGGCTACAAACTTCTATTCAGCTAAAGTACTAAAAATAATTTTTGAGAATGCACGAAAGATTTGCGGTGACAAGCCACTGGCATGTAATGTACTATATGCTTCAAATGACTACAATCGTATCGTCAAAGATGCCTGTGAAGCTGGTGCTGACATGATTATTACTGGCGCAGGCTTGCCTCTGACTATGCCTGATGCAGCCAAAGATCATCCTGATGTTGCTCTGATTCCGATCGTCTCTACGGCGAAAGCCCTCCGAATTATCTGTCGTCGTTGGAAAAAAACACACAATCGATTGCCTGATGCCGTGATCGTCGAAGGACCACTGAGTGGAGGACACCAAGGATTTAAGTATGATGAGTGCTTTTTGCCTGAAAATCAACTCGAAGAGATTTTGCCACCTGTGGTCGAAGAGGCAAAAAACTGGGGGGATATTCCTGTGATTGCAGCAGGTGGTGTCTGGGATCATGATGATATCGTCAAGATGATGGAGCTAGGTGCATCTGGAGTACAAATGGGGACTCGTTTCATCGGTACTGTAGAGTGCGATGCCCATGAGAATTTCAAACAGCTTATTCTCGATGTGAAAGCAGAAGATATCAAATTGCTCAAATCACCAGTTGGATATCCTGCACGAGGTGTCAAAACACATTTGCAAGAGATGATAGAAGAGAAAACAGCGCCAAAGATCGCCTGCATATCAAACTGTGTGGCACCATGCCATCGAGGCGAAGAAGCAAAGATAGTAGGTTACTGTATTGCGGATAGACTGAGTGATGCCTATGACGGCAAAATAGAGTCTGGACTTTTCTTTACGGGTGCAAATGGTTATCGACTTGATGAGATTATTACTGTCAAAGAACTTTTGCATAAACTTGTTGATGGGGAAAAGTAGACTATTTTGAAGCGTTTTACTCTTTTCCTTCTATGGATCACTCTCTCAGCAACACTTTTATCGGCAAGTAATACCCTCTTGAAGGTGGAGATTAAAAATAAAGAGCTTCAACTCACTTTCTTGTCTTGGCTCAATAATAAAGATATCAAACAAATGGTACTCTCGAACCCTGCAAGACAAGTGATAGATATCAAAAATACACGCCTTGGAAAGGGTGTCAGGGCATCAAGTCTTTCATGCAATGGTGTGAGCTCTTTTCGTATTGCACAGCGAAGAAATAATGTGGTGAGAATTGTGGTAGAGACGGGGAGTAGATATAATTGCAAGGGGTATCAGTCTATGGCTTCACGCACTGTGTACAAAATCCCACTTCCAGAAAGTGCCCAAGAGAGAATTGCTTCCAAACAAATAGCCTCAAAGAAGAATCAAGCAAAACCGATTAAGCAAAGCAAAAAAGCACCTGCAAAAAGAGTAAAAAGAGTAAAAAAATCTCCAATAATTACTAAAAAACAGTCGCCTAAAATAGAGGTTGCAGAAGAGAAAACTTCTATTTTTGCTTCTCTGTTCGACTCAAGTAGTCCGGAACCCAAAAGGAGTTATACGATTGTGGTTGATGCAGGACATGGCGGACACGATAGCGGTGCGATTGGTTCAAGACGCTATTATGAAAAAACAGTCGTGTTACAAATTTCCAAACGAGTTGAAAAATATTTGAAAAAGAAGGGATACAAGGTCAAAATGACACGATCAAGTGATCGTTTTGTGAAACTTAAAAATCGTACGCATTTTGCCAATCGTTATAAGGCAGATATCTTTGTCTCTATTCATGCCAATGCGATTGCAAATAGAAAAAGATTTAGAAAAGTCCATGGGATAGAGACTTACTTCCTCCAAATCACAAGATCTGCGAGGTCACAGCGTGTTGCAGCGATAGAGAATAGTGTTGTGTTAGATAAAAATGATTATTTGAGCAAGAATGTCATTTTAAAATCAGTTCTTTCCGGTCCCAAGATAGCCCTCTCTCATAAACTGGCGATTGATGTGCAGTCAAGGATGTTAAGTAATGTCAAAAAGAAATATAGATGGGTCAAAGACAATGGCGTCAAGCCAGCCCCTTTCTGGGTACTAGTGGGGGCGCAGATGCCATCTATCTTGGTTGAAGTTGGATATATAACGAATCCAACCGAACGAAAAAGACTTTTTAGTGCGGATTATCAAAATCGTCTTGCAAAAGGGATTGCCGAAGGAATCAGTAATTATCTGGCGCTTAGAGAAAAAGAGATGTATTGATACCATCTATTATCAATATATAATACTAATGGTTCTGTCTACCTTTAATGTAGACAGAGCCTTTAATATTAGCAATTTTATGCGGCAATATCATATTTTCTTATATCAACTTCTACACCATTTTTTACAATTTGTCTTGCTTTGTTTAATAGCTCTTTGGTTGTAGATTCATCTATATATTTTTCTCCACAATTATCACAAATCTGAGCTGGAACTTCTTTGAAAACAATCGTTGAGATACCCTTTTCAAAAGTTACTGTTGTTGACCCTTTTTTTGTTTCTCCATGTTTACAAATCATACATTTCATTTTTCAATCCTTCTTTTGTAATCACTACTCCATTTATTTTTATCTGGATAATATGCAGTGATAATAATAATCTCACTATCTTCGTGGTTTTCAGCAAAA
Source organism: Campylobacterota bacterium (assembly GCA_003646525.1). Taxonomy (GTDB): domain Bacteria; phylum Campylobacterota; class Campylobacteria; order Campylobacterales; family Sulfurovaceae; genus SZUA-451. The sequence goes on along the minus strand of QMKU01000030.1, from coordinate 527 downwards.
ACAACATGAAGAGGTTTATCATCTAACTGTAAAGCTAAAAATGATGGATATGGCTTATCATCAAGATACTCTTCTATAATCTCACCATTCTCAATAGTATCTTCAACATCAATCTCAAAAATATCTCTTTCAAACATTCGTTGAATAGCATGTTCTCTATATATAAAAATCAAAAGCCACCTCTTTGTTTCTTTGATGTTGTATTATATCAAAATTTTATTTTAAGCAACTATAAATTTATAATAGGATTAATCCTTTCGGTAATCACTTATCCAACACCCCAATACGCACTTTATAATTTTGAAATAAAAATTATCATTTTTGTAGGTTTGGTATCACCAAACGATAAGGCAGGGGATATCAAGTCTATAGATTATCCTGAGTTCTTGTGGTGTTTGGCAGTGCCAAACCTAGTATGCCCTCGAAGGCATTCAACCAGTAAGGTGCAAGTCCTTACCAGAGTAAACCATAAACTCTGTAGCTGAAAATAACTGCGTTATCGTGAGATAGGGTGGGGAGTAATTGGA
>QMKU01000029.1 GCA_003646525.1 Campylobacterota bacterium | reverse complement strand
GAATTCATGTTGCTCTTCATCAAGCTTTGTTGTCTTGAGAAGTTCGGTAAATCCAACAATACCGTTGAGTGGTGTTCGAATTTCATGGGACATATTGGCAAGGAAAAGTGATTTTGCTTCATTTGCCTGAAGGGCTGATTGTTTATCATCTTTTGCTGTTTCTGCCAATTGCTCCAAGAATTTGTAAGCTGCCTTGGTACCCTCATGCGTATCAAGCTCAACATTTTCAATATCTGCAGTATCGGAAAGAAGATACTGATCACTCTCTTTCATTTCATGAATTGCTTTATTGAGAACATCTTCAAGTTCTTTGATGTTGTTGGTAATATCTCTTGTGGTGGTGAATCCAACAAATGCAAGGATAATAGTTAAAAGCCAAATAAGAACTGAAATACTGAGTGTGAGAACTTGTTGTTGCAGGTATGATTGAGATCTCTCCCAGAGTTTACTGGCAACAATGGTTTGTGCCTTGGAGAGTAGAGAGATTCTCCTGGTTTGAAGTGTAAACCAGTCAGTGGGATCTTCAGCATAGTCACCGTTGTCTACATCTGTTTGGATAGCAGAAGAGGTTTCGGCTAAATCGATAAGCATCTTTTTGTTTTTTTGGATATTGTAGAGTTTATTGATTGCTTGTGCCATATCTCTGTCAGAGATTTCTTGAGGATCAAAACCGCTTGCTTTGGTTTTAAATTTATCCCAGAGTGCAATTTCTTCAAAAGTCATAGAGGATTTTTTGGCCATAAAATAGGCTACAAAACCTCTCTCTAGACCAGCATTCTCTTTTGCAATATCAATTTTATTGAGTGTTGCGATAAGGGAAGCAATTTCAGTATTTAGAGAAAAGTTATTGGTCTGCAGTAGGTTCTCAACCGTAGGTGTCGCAATATTCTCAGTGTAGCCTCTAAAGAATATATCCATAAAATTGCTGTCAGCACTATCTACTTTGGCTCTGAGCGCAGGCAGTTTCTTGGTATTGACCAAGAGTTTGTTATATTTTACTTTATCAAGTCTATTTGTATTCTTGAGTAGAAAAGGAATGTAGGCTGTTGATTCTACTTTGAGACTTTGTTGTAGTCTATTGATAGCTTTATCTAGTGATCCTCTTTGTTTTTTAAGTGGAGCAAGAAAGCTCTTTTTGTCAGATCCTAGATAGAGGGATGTCAGACCCCTCTCTTTGCCTATCTGTATTAATATGTCATTTAAGACAGCATTGTTCTCCAAGACCGCGTTGAGTGATTTTGCCTTTTCATAATTTTGATAAGATGTTGTCAAGAAATAACTTGAAAGCAAAATAAGAAGTGAAATAGGGACAAACCCAGTTAATATCAATCGATTTCTAATAGTCATAATTTATTTTCCCCCTTGTTGATACGATATGTTGTTCATGGTTTGCTCAAGTCCCAAAAACTGACCCCAGTATTTTTTAAATAATGGTTCAAGGCGTGTATCATCTTCACAGAATTGAATCTCTTCTAGGGTATCTGCTAGAGGTACAATTCTCAGATTGCTCGCAGCACCTTTAAGTTTGTGCCCTGTTTTATGTATAGTATCGATATCACCTTCTCTACAGGCATCTATGAATGTTTGTTTCTCTTCGTTCGCTTGATCAATGAAGTCATGTACAAACTCTTCAATCAAATCTACAGGCAAGCCTAACTCTTCAGAAGCTTGTTTTGGCTGGAAGTCAAAATGTATTAGCCTTACATCATCTAGTATTAGCTCACATATTTGATTTTCATACTCTGTTTCTATATTTTCTGGTTCAGGCATGACAATCTCAGATTTGACAGGGTGTGCTGTCAGGCTTGTAAGGTTATGGTAAAATAATTCAATAGCTTTCTCTCTTTGCTCTCCAGAAGCTTTTTCTGCTCTTTCAAGAATAGCTGAAAAACTAGTGAGGTGAAGCATTTGAGAAAGATTATGTAGAGAGGTTATAGCATCATGATGTTTACTGTTATTTATATCTTTGATTGATGCTTCTTCTTCGATCGCTTTATCGATAAATTCATCAAGGAAACTAGAGTAATCTTCTTCAGATATACCCAGCATTTTACTGATCTTGTCGATATCTATAGGAATGTTTTCATCAGAAGGTTGAAGGGTATCTTCATCTTCTTGTACTATGGTTTCTTTGGCAGGCTCCGAGAAGTCAATTTTTTCATCAGGCAAGAGGTTGATTGTATTGCCGACCTCTTCTTCCTTGTTTTCTTCAGGCTCAGTAACCAGTTTGATAAAGTCTTCTTCTTCTTCTTCATCATCATCTATCAAGAAATTTTCTTCAACCTCCTCATCAGCGATAAGGTTGATTCTTGCTTCTTCTTCTTCAGGTTCAACAACTAGCTTGATAAAGTCTTCTTCTTCATCGGCAAGAAAGTTGATTTCTATCTCTTTCTCTTCTTCAGGCTCAGTAACTAGTTTAATAAAGTCTTCTTCTTCCTCATCGGTGATAAGGTTGATTCTTGCTTCTTCCTCTTCCTCTTCCTCATCCTCCTCTGGCTCAGTAACTAGTTTAATAAAGTCTTCTTCTTCCTCATCAGCGATAAGGTTGATTCCTACATCTTCTTCTTTTTCCTCGGGCTCAACAACAAATTTAATGAGAGCATCTTCTTCCTCTTCGTCCGTTGGTAGACTCTCTTCAATCTCTTCATCAGCAAGAAGGTTGATTCCTGTCTCATCCTCTTCCTCTGGCTCAGCAACAAGTTTAATGAGACTCTCATCTTCATTGACAAGAAGATTGATTCCTGTCTCTTTCTCTTCCTTCGGTTCGATAACAAGCTTAATGAGACTTTCTTTGATCTCTTCATCAGCAAGAAGGTTGATTCCTGCCTCTTTCTCTTCCTCTGGTTCAGCAGCAAGTTTAAAGAGGCTCTCTCTGTTTTCTTCTGGTGCTTTTTCTGGTTTTGTATCAAATACGACAAGGTCTTCATTGTTGGTATTTGATGAAAAGGCAATTTCATTGTCAGATACTTTTTGAGCTTCAGAAACTTCAACCAATACCAAATCACCCACAACTGTCGAGAGTGGGTATCTGTTTTGAGTAAGTGTTACTGTGTGGTTTGCGCTAGCAATTTCTATCGTCTCTTTGTTTAATTCCTTAAAGCTGAGTTTACCGCTCGCTGTTTTAGTGAATAACTCTTGCAAGTTATTGATTTTCAATAATAATAATAGGTCATTGTCCGTTGCGATAAGTTGGTTGTCTCGATTTATGATGTAATACATTCTTGATTACTCCTTGTCTTTAGTTTTCTTCTTGTATGGATTTTTCGTATGCCTCTTCTGCTTCTTCGATCTCCATAGGTGATGCCTGTTTTCTCGCTGCAATATAACCCACGATTTTATCCCCTTTGCGAACAGGTGAAATGTGACTGTAGACCCAATAGTATCGACCATCTTTTCGGATATTTTTTATTGTACCTGTCCAGATCTCACCTTTTTGAATCGTATCCCATAGATCTTTATACACTGCTTTAGGGATATCAGGATGCCGGAGGATACTGTGATTTTCTCCCAGTAGCTCACTTTTGGTGTATCCTGAAATTTCACAGAATTTTCGATTACTAAAAGTGATAATGCCTTTAAGATCTGTCTCGCTGATGACTACTCCATCTAAAAAAGTGTATTGTTCATCAATTGGAGTGGGTCTTTCCATATAAAGTCCTTTTTAATGCAATTCAAATAAAGGATGGTCACGCACCGTCCTCAATCAATAAGATAATACTTCTGCGCTAACTTTATACTAAGAAAACTAAAAACAGAATGAAATGTATTGATTTAGTTCAGATAATAGTAGAAAAGCTAAAATTTTGTGCTAAATGTGCCTTGTAGTAAAGAGATGTGTCATAATATATAATTATTAATTATAAATTATAATCATTATCTTTAATTATATTTGCTAATTTTGATCCTATAATATTGGATATATCATCTAGATTTGCTTTTTCAATTCCTTCAAAAGAGCCAAAAAAATCAATGAGTTTTTTGATAGTAGCTTTGCCTATGCCTTTTTTGCTGAGAAGTGAAATTTGTGTATCTTCTCTGCGTTTTTTATTTTGATGGTAGGCTATAGCAAAACGATGGGCTTCATCTCTCTGTCCTTGGATCCAATGGAGTCGCTTGTCATTTGGCTTGAACTCTATGATGCCTTCTGTGCAGTGGATGAGATCTTTTGCAGAGCCCTTGGCACGATAGGCTTTGGCATCATGTTTCTCTTTGGAGATTGCGATCACATCGAGGTTTGCATGTGATGCGTTTAGTAATCTTTGTGCTAACAATAGATTTGCTTGTCCTCCATCAAGGATCCAAAGATCAGGGGCAGGATCTGTTTTGAAGCTACTGATTCTGCGCTGTAGCATCTCTTTCATTTGACCATATTCGTCTCTCTGGTGCAATTCATAGCGTCGGTAACTACTTTTGTCCCACTTCTCTTCATCCCAGACTACCATAGCGCCAACTGTAGCAACGCCCATCATATGGGAGTTGTCGAAAGTTTCAACACGATAAGGGATAGAGGAGAGAGTGAATAGATCGGCAATACGCTGTTCTATTAGATTATTACTTTTTTGCTGCTTGAGTAGTTCTTGAGCATTTTGAAGTGCCAATGCGGTTAATTTTGCCTTAGGACCTCTCAGCGGCATGTTGAGTTTGATCTTTTTTCCAAATCGTTTACTGAGTGTAGCAGCGATCTCTTGACTCTCGGTAAATGCATGAGCGACAAGTATCGTTTTGGAGATATAGGGAAGATCAAGATTGTAATACTCTAAAAGAGCTTGCTTATAAGCTTCATTTTCATCAAAGATATGAGTGTGTCGGAAGTAGCTGAAAGCACTAGAGATGATCTTGCCTTGTCGCATGAAGAGCTTGACAACTACACCCCGCTCATCACCATTTAGGATAGCGAAAATATCCAGATCGGTATCATATGCCAGATCGATAGAGGAGTTTAGCGTCAATGATTTAATCGCTTCTGACATGTCGCGTATTTTGGCTGCTTCTTCAAAGCGTTCTTTGTTAGCAAGCCAGTACATTCTCTTCTCCAAAGCAATTGTTAGTCTCTTTCGTTTGATGATTGCCTCTTTGACTTCAGCAATAATGACAGCATACGCCTCGGCTGTGATTTTGTTTTCGCAGGGAGCAAGGCAGCGTTTGATTTGATAAAAAAGACAAGCCTTTCCTCCTTTCAGGCAGTTTTTCTTTTGCACTAGAGGGAAGAGTTCATAGAGAGAATCGAGAAGTGCTTTGCCCCCACTTGGAAAAGGACCATAATAGGTGATGCTTTTACTCTTGAGTACTTTTCGTGTGAGTTCAAAACGAGGAAAAGAATCTTTTTCGTCAATATAGATATAGGGGTAGGTTTTGTCGTCTCGAAGAAGAATGTTGTATTTTGGCTTGAGTTGCTTGATCAGGGAATTTTCAAGAATTAAGGCATCCTCTTCACTGTTTACGACAAGATAGTCCAACCTATGGGACTCTTGAAGCATCTTTAGAATACGAGGTGAGAGAGTAGGATTAGGCTTGAGATCAGGAGTAAAGCGAAAATAGCTCTTTACTCGCTTGCTGAGGTTTTTGGCTTTGCCAATATATAGCAATCTATCTTGGAGATCAAAATATTGATAAACACCAGGTGAGTTTGGAAGTTTACCAATGGCCAGAGTGAGCTGATTTCTGGTCTCTAGTGAAAAGGATTCTGGCATTAGATTTTTGCTCTATTAGAGATAATGCATGCTTTGATGCGTTCAAATTTCTCTATGATTTCTTGATCTTCAGTTTGGATTAGGAAGTCAGCTCGGGAGAGTTCTTGGTATTTTGGATCAGTCTGGATCACTACTTCAGATTTAGGAACATGGTATTTTGAATTGAAAATTACAATATTGTCTGCTAGCATCTGATGGCAAGTTTCATCATTCTCTCTCAATATAGTTAATACGCTTTTTAATAAATCTCTATTATAATTAAGTTCCATTTTGTACCCTGGATGCGAAAGTGCAATAAAGAGTGTGCTTTTGTCAAGATAGACAAAAGCAATGGCTTGTTGAAACTTCAGGGGAAGAAGTTGGATAAACTTTCGATAACAAGATTGTTTTCGGAGGGATTTAAATTGAGGTTGGTGAGTAATATGGGACAAAATAGAAGAGATATTTTTCATGCGGTGATTATAGCATTACTTTGCTGTATCGTTCTGATGGGATGTGGACACAAGACAGGGGTTGTTTATGTGCCAGATAGTCAAAAAAGTGGTCACAAGTAAAGCAAAATCAGCTTGTCAAAGAAAGGAGTCTGATGAAAAAATATGATGTTTTGATCATTGGCGCTGGTATTGCTGGTCTCTACGCAGCGATGAACCTACCAGAAAGTAAAAAGGTTCTTGTGTTATGCAAGGATGTACCTTGGGAGTGTAATACTTTTTATGCTCAGGGTGGGATGGTGACGGCTCTCAATGAAGCGGATATCTCACTTCATGTTAAAGATACGATCGAGGCAGGTGCTTTTCATAATAATATGGAAGCCGTTGAGATTATGAGTCGAACAAGCTTGGAGACGACAAGTGATATCATTGAAAAGGGTATGGAGTTTGATAAAGATTCGGCTGGAAATATTCTCTATACTAGAGAGGCGGCACACTCTGTAGGGCGGATTATTCATGCTGGAGGGGATGCGACTGGTCGTTATATGCACTATTTTATGATGGTGCAAAACAAACATGAGCTACAAAGAAACACACTAGTCTATGATCTTTTGATTGAAAACGGTCGTTGTTATGGAGTTAAGGCAAGTGTAAATTATCAACCCAAAACAATTTTTGCTGATAATGTGATCATCGCATCAGGCGGTATTGGCTCACTCTATCAGTACAATACCAATTCTCGTACCATAAGTGCAGATATCCATGGTATTTGTGTTGAAAAAGGGATCGAGCTTGCAGACATGGAGATGATGCAGTTTCATCCTACTGTTTTTGTCAAAACACCTTATGCTCGGAAGCTCTTACTGACAGAAGCTCTGCGTGGAGAAGGGGCACATATCGTCAATGAAAGAGGTGAGCGATTTTTGTTTGGATATGATCCTAGAGGGGAATTGGCAAGTAGAGATATCGTGTCTCGTGCTATCTTTGACTACAAGCGAATCCATAAGGGAGAAGAGGTTTATCTCGATTTTAGTATGTTTGAGGAAGATTTTTTTCATCATCGCTTCCCTAATATTACAAAAACTTTTGCCTCTCTGGGTTATCAATTTCCTCAAGATAAAGTTCCGATATCTCCAGCTTTTCACTATGCAGTTGGCGGGATCAAAAGTGACACACAAGGCTCTATTGATGGCACAGAAGGGCTTTATGTGATTGGCGAAGCAGCTTCTACTGGCGTACATGGTGCCAATCGGTTGGCATCCAACTCTTTGCTTGAGGGGGTTGTTTTTGCCAAGCGGACAGTTGATCAGCTCTTAGGAAAAGAATCAATGTTGCACAGGACACCGAAATTTGATAAAGATTACGGTAATATTTTACATAAGGAAAAGGACAAATCATACAAGCAAAAACTTCGTCAAGTGATGTGGAATGATATTGGTATCATTCGAACAAAGCAGGGCTTATATGAGGCAAAAAACCTGATCTATGATATGAAAAATAGAGAGATTGGGAGATTACTTGAACTGAGACTCAATACAGCATCTGCGATTGTCGATGCAGCACTTGCGAGAAAAGAGTCTCTAGGAACGCACTATATAGAGCAGAGCATAGTCAATTGATATGTTTCGACACTCTATGTATTTATCACTAGGAGAACAGATGGAAGAAACGCTACATTTAACTTGGACTTGGGTAGGGATCACCTCATTGGCAATATTTGTCATAGGCTACTTCTTTATTGCTATGGAAGAAAAATATGAGATAAACAAAGCCAAACCAGCACTTTTTATCGGTACCTTTATGTTTATGCTTATTGGTATCTATTTTGCATTGAACAATATGGATGTCGAGCCACTACATCAAGAGATGAAAGTCTTGATACTGGAGATTGCTGAAATCTTTTTCTTTTTACTCGTGGCGATGACTTTTATCGAAACGATGATCGAAAGAAATATTTTTGATGTTTTGAAACACAAACTAGTCTCAAAAGGTTATACCTACAAGCAGCTTTTTTGGTTGACGGGTCTTTTGGCATTTTTCATCTCTCCTGTTGCAGATAACTTGACGACGGCATTGATTCTCTCTACGGTACTTTTCACGATCGACAAAGAGAACAAAGCATTTCTTGTTCCTGGCGCGGTCAATATTGTGGTTTCGGCCAATGCAGGAGGTGCTTGGAGTCCTTTTGGTGATATCACGACACTGATGGCTTGGGCATCAGGCAAGGGAGAATTTATTGATTTTCTTGCACTTTTTCCAGCATCTATCATCGGATGGATGATCACAGCATGGCTACTATCCAAATTTGTGCCTGAGGGAAAACCGCCATTTTCAGCTCAAACTGATAAGATAGAAGAGCTCAAGCCAGGTGCAAAAGTGATCATTTGGTTAGGTGTTGCTACCATTGCTACGGCAGTATTGGGACATCAGTTTTTCCATTTTCCAGCGATGTGGGGGATGATGTTTGGCTTGTCCATACTGAAGCTTTACTCTTTCAGACTCAAGCATACAGAGGGTGAATCCTTTGATGTCTTTATCAATATGCAAAAAGTAGAAAATGATACACTGCTCTTCTTCTTCGGTATCTTGGCAGCAGTAGGCGCACTGCACTTTTTAGGATTCCTACACTATATTGTGGAGCTCTACAGTGTGATAGGTCCAACAGCAGGAAATATCAGTATTGGATTTATCTCTGCTATTGTAGATAATGTTCCTGTAATGAGTGCTGTACTTAAGGCCAACCCTGAAATGGGAGTGGATCAGTGGCTACTAGTGACATTATCAGCAGGTATCGGTGGTTCATTGATCAGCTTTGGCTCTGCTGCTGGTGTGGGTGTCATGGGTAGACTCAAAGGGATTTATACTTTTGGGTCACACATGAAGCTTGCTTGGACGATCTTGGTTGGGTATCTCGTATCAATGGCTATTTGGTATGTACAATTTCAAATACTAGGACTATACTAATGTTAAAAACAGTTCCTATACTTATATTGGATTTTGGATCACAATATACGCAACTTATTGCGAGAAAACTCAGAGAGAGCGGTGTCTATTGTGAAGTGATTCCTTACAGGGAGGATATAGAAGCGATCAGAGCTAGAGAGCCAGAGGGGATCATCCTCTCTGGGGGACCAGCTTCAGTTTATGCAGAAGATGCCTATAAGCCAGATGAGGGTATTTGGGAGTTGGGTCTGCCTATAGTGGGCATTTGCTACGGAATGCAATTGATTACACAGCATTTTGGTGGAGAAGTAATTCCTGCAGATCGTCATGAGTATGGAAAAGCAAAGTTAAAAATTGTCAACAGCGATTCACCTATTTTTAAAAATATAAAGGATAACTCTGTTGTCTGGATGAGTCACGGGGACAAAGCAGAGAGATTGCCGAATGGATTTGAAGTCATTGGGACAAGTGAAAACTCCCCCTATGCTGCCATCT
>QMKU01000028.1 GCA_003646525.1 Campylobacterota bacterium | reverse complement strand
TTAGTTCTGATAGTTGGGTATTTACCGATAAAGAGACTTGTAATATTTTAGAGAAATTGAAGAGACAACCTTTGAGAGTTAGTGATGTTTTTGAGTATATTTCTCAAGGTATTGTTACTACTGGTAATGATATTTTTTATTTAAAAGGTAGGCTTGAAGAGGATAAATTTATAGGATTTTCTAAAGCTTTGGATAAAGAAATTATTTTAGAGAAGAGTATAGTCAAACCTATTTTATTAGGTAAAGATGTAAAGAGATATGAAAAAATACAAAATAAATATTTTGTTATTTATCCTCATTCTTTAGATGACAATAAAACAAAACCTTTTAAAGAAAAATATTTTAAAAATAATTACCCTTTAACTTATGAGTATCTATTAAATTTTAAAGATGAGCTAATAGCAAAGAAAATTAAATATAAAAATAATTCTGTTGATTGGTTTTCATTAACAAGACCAAGAGAAATAAGTATATATGAACAAAATAAACTCATAACACCCCAATTATCAAAAGGAGGTTATTTTACTTATGACATCAATAAGATTTATATTGATGCAGGTTGCTATAGTTTTATTAAAAATAATGATTTTAAAGAAAGTTACAAATTTTATTTAGCACTTTTAAACTCTAAATTAATGTGGTTTTTTATAAAAAATACAAGTTCTGTTTTTAGTGGTGGATATTATTATTATAAACCTATGTATCTAAATCATTTTCCACTTCCAAAAATAGAAAATATAGAAGATACTAAACCTTTTGAAATTTTGGTGGATTATATTATGCTTCTTAAAACTTTGGATAATCAAATAGATGAGTATGTCCCTAATTCTCAAATTATAAAAAGCTTTGAAGAGGTGCTTGATGCAATGGTTTATGAGCTTTATTTTAAAGAGGAGTTTGAAGATAAAAATATAGAGTTTATTAAATATGCCAAAGAGGATTATATGCCATTAGATGAGGATAAGATCAAAACTATTTTAGACTCTTATAATATACTTTGTGAGACAAAAAATAAAATACGAAATAATTTGATTTTGATGGGGATTAGATTGAGTGATTTAATACTACCGATAAAGAGGAGCATTGTATGAAAAGTATAGATAAATTAGAGGACTGCCGTCCCCTCCATGCAGAACCCCTCCATCAAGGAGCAGAACTTCCGCGGCAGGCAGTTACAGATTGAGCGATAAGGAATAGTAGATGAACATCAAAAACTACCAATCAGGCACATACAAACAACAATACCAATATCAAAGCTTCTCTCCTGTAAAAATAAACTACACTCTAACTTGTGATAATCCACAGATCAATGTAATGCTTGGGGATGCTCCAGAAGCATCTATGGCTGTAACTATTTTGAGGAGTAGCTAACGATGAAGACACAAAAAAACAGTAAAGAACCCTCAAGAGATCCGAATCTATTTCTTGAAATAAAAGAGATTATTCAAAATGCCAAAGAGAAAGTCGCAAGGACTATCAATGTAGCACTTACTGCAACCTACTGGCATATAGGAAAGAGGATCAACAATGAAGTACTTAAAAACAGAAGAGCTGGGTATGGCAAAGAGATTATAAAAACATTGAGTGCAGAGTTGACCAAAGAGTATGGTAGAGGGTGGAGCGAAAAACAACTGCGGCATTGTCTCCGCTTTGCAGAGACTTTTGATGATTTTGAGATTGTCTCCGCACTGCAGAGACAATTAAGCTGGACACATTTCAAAACAATCATCTACCTTAAAACGGAACTACAAAGAGAGTTTTATGCCCAAATGTGTCTATTGGAAAACTGGAATACCAGAACATTGCAAAAAAAGATAGACTCTATGCTGTTTGAGAGAACGGCTATCAGTAAAAAGCCGGATGAACTTGCAAGGTTAGAGCTTGGACAGCTGAGAGAAGAAGATAAGATTACTCCTGATTTGGTTTTCAGAGATCACTATGTGCTTGATTTTCTAAATTTGAAAGATACTTTTTTGGAAAGAGATCTTGAATCTGCCATTTTGAAAGATATGGAAAACTTTTTGATGGAACTTGGTGCAGGATTTACTTTTGTTGCGAGACAGAAGAGGATGACAATCGATGAAACTGATTATTATCTCGATCTACTGTTTTACCACCGTAAACTAAAAAGACTCATAGCAATAGAGCTAAAAATAGGAAAGTTCAAGGCAAGCCACAAGGGACAGATGGAGCTTTATCTAAGATACTTAGAAAAGTATGAGACAGAGGATGGTGAAAATAGCCCAATAGGCTTGATACTTTGTGCTGAAGGGAATCAGGAACAGATAGAATTATTACAACTGGATAAATCAAATATCAAAGTTGCAGAATACATAACACAGTATTTGCCGAAAGAACTTTTGGTTAAAAAATTGCATCAGTTTAGCCAGGTAGCAAAAAAATTAATTGAAAATAGGATTGATACGAGAGAAGATAATGAACAGATATCCCCATCTCAATAAAAACCCCTCCATCAAGGAACAGAACTTCTGCGGCAGGCAGTTATCCAAAAAAGACTTTCCGCGTTTCGTAACTCTTTAGATATCCATAGTCCAAGTTAATGGCTTAAGTTGGACTATGGCGTTTCGTGATACCAAACATACTTCAATAATAGGCATCCTTCATATCTAATAAAAGGTAGTTTACAATATTGTAGGTGCGACCATGTCGCACAAGTGATGATCTGCTCGTGTGACACGGTCACACCTACAAAATCCAATAAGTTTAAAGTGTAAACTACTTATGGAGGATACCCCATAATATAAATTTTAAAATGAGGAAAAAAGAAGAGGAAATGCTTCCCGGCGAGAGCCGGTTAAGCAGTACTATTAATGTGCTTCGTCTGCATCCAGATTGAAGAGTTTTGATCCTATATAGTAGAGTAGGACACAAAGACCCAATCCACCTAGAGAGATCATAATCTCTGTCATACTTGGGAAGTAATGAATCCACTCAGGAGTAAGTTGATACTCTTTAATCTTCATCATTTGAAGCGGCTTGAGCTGTGTGTCATGGACGAGGTTATATCTCATAAAGAATATACCTACCATACCAGCCAATGATGCCCAGAACATCGCATTGATACTTTTACCCATATCTTTCAAGATAATATAGAGAGGGATCAACATAGCCAAGATCACCTCCGCCCAGAAAGTCCATGAACCAAGGATATGAATAGCAACCTCTGAACGATTTGGCATGCCACCATAGATATCAGTCAGCATCTTCCAAGTGACAAAGAAGATCAAGATAGAGATCAAAAGTCCTTGAATTTTTGCCAAACCTATCAACATCTTCTTAGCTTCTGTTGGAAAGTCTAGCTTGTATCTCCAACCCATCAAAATATAGGCTATAAAAATACCCGTGATAAATGCCGTCAAGATGAAGTAAGTCGGATAAAATACCCCGTTTGAAATCGGTCTAGCATTCAAAAAACCAAATACAGATCCTAGATTTGAGTGTGCCGCAAGACCTACCAACAATCCTGTCAAACCAAATATTCTAGCATTTTTCATATCATGTTTGAGAAGGAAAACAAACTCGATAATCATAAAGGTAAGATAGATCCCATATAGTGTACCCATCCACCAGATAGCTGAAGTCAATCCTGGGCTGATGACATTGTATATCAGCATCGTGACAGGGTGTCCGATCTCAAATGCGATCACCGCAAATCCTGCCAAAATCGTGACAATCGAGCCAAAAATAGCCCGTTTGGAGATCATCTCATAATCTTTAAACCCAAATACATCGCCGAGTGAACCAACAATACACAATCCTGTCGAACTAACAACGAAGAAGATATAAACTGCGATTAACAAGCCCCATGGATGTTCTCTAGTGACATTATATGCATGATGCCCGTGCATCAAATAGATTGCTACACCTACTACAAACATCGCCACAAATGCCAAGGTGAGAACAGCTACGAGATTATTTCGTGGTGTCTTCTCAAAATCGGTTAAATCTTTCATTCCTATTTTATTATAAGGGATTGTAGAGACAAAAGCTTTTGCTTTGTCAATCATGCCCATTTCTTCTGTTTTTTCTACTGTTTCTGCCATGATTAGCTCCTTATGTTAGATAGAAAAGTTTTGGATTGGTACCTAGATGTGTCTTCAGCGTGAAGTGCTCTCTTACTCTAAGAGTTTCTGAGATTTCACTGTTTGGATCATCTAAGTCACCAAAGATTCGTACTTTTGTTGGACAAGTGTTTTGACATGCTGTTGTCGTTTCACCTCTTGCAATTCGTGTCTCTGCACAAAAATTACACTTGTCAACCGTCATAGTTCTATCATCTACATATCTTGCATCATAAGGACAAGCATTCATACAATAACTACACAAGATACACTTATCTGGATCGACTCTCACAACATTATTTTCATCATAATAAGTTGCATGGGTTGGACAGACTTCTTGACATGGTGCATCATCACAATGTTGACACTGACTCGGCAGAAATGCTGCCGATGCGATATCAAGAAGAGGCCACTCCCCTTTAACATCATTTGATCCTACCCAAATCCTATGCTTATCTGCACCCAAGAGTACACCATTTTCTTCTTTACAGGCTACCTCACACGCTTTACAATTGATACAATTTTTGTAATCTAATGCCATTCCATATCTTGCCATGACTACACCTTCCTTATTTCTACATTGGTTTCATGCATTGATGATGAACCATATACAGGCTCGGTGATATCCTCAATGACTGTATTGTCATTTCCACCATTTTTGTATGCCCAAGTCAATGCTTCGCTCTCTTCTCCAAATCCATGGACAAAGAAAATTGTTTGAGGTCCTACTTTTTCTGTAGGATAAGCCTTGAGGGTCGTTTTTCCTATACTGCTCGATACCTCTATCATATCACCAAATTCGATACCTTTTTTTGCTGCTACTCGTCTATTGATCCAAACATAGTTTTCAAAGATCAAATCTCTCAACATGGCATTGTTAGCCGTACCGCTTTGTGTGAACTGCGCGTGACGACCTGTGAGCATTCGGAATTTGCCTTCAGGAACAACAAAATTATACTCTTCTCTCCATATCGGCATAGCATCTACACCTTTTTTTCCCATATTGGGAAGATTACATTCTACTTTGCCAGTTCCTGTTTTTGGTCTACCTTCATTAACAGTATAGGCTTTCTCTTTTTCAGGATAATACTGATGTTCATTAGCAGAAATCTGTTTAAAGTACTTATCCATATTCGGATAGAAAACACCATGTTCATCAAGTGCTTTGACAGCCTCTTCTCCATAGACACTCTCAATCATGTGTTTATTGATCTCTTCTTGAGAGTGCTCAAATGGTTTAGCAAGATCAAATTCAGCATAGACTTCTGATTCTCTTTGTTCTGCTGTTTTTGCCTCTTTACCTTCACCCAAATCGGCCAACTCTTCTTGAACATCATCATCATACTTTTTCGTAATCTCAAAAAGTGGTTTAGATATCTTCTCGGTCAAACCTTTCAAAATCTCAATGACTGGCTTAGTCTCATACATAGGATCAAGTACTTTGTTCCGTTGAGCGATAGAAGGCTCTACTCCAGCGAATGTTTTGACAGGATCAGTCCGCTCAAGATAAGTACACTCTGGGAGTACGACATCTGCATACATCACTGTATCACTTGGCATGGTATCAATAGCGACAACTAGTTCCATCTTTTTTAACATTTTGGCTGTTTTTTTGGTATTTGGCATATTGATCATAGGATTATGCTTATAGATAAACATTCCTCTGACTTTATATGGCATTTTATCTTCCAAAAATCTATTTCTCCATCCTATCCATGAACCACCACCACTGACAACAGCACAATCAGAATATCCAGAGTGCCCTTTTTCAGGATGTTTATCTTTTGCTACAGCTCTAGCTTCTGCTCTAGCATAGATAGGCTCTAGTGCCTCATGACTACCTAGTTTGAGTTTTTTTCCAAAAACCAAACCGCCTTTAGTATCTATACCACCACCAAGTCCTTGGAAGATCGCCATGGCACGGCGCAGTTGGAAATCATTATTTGCAAAAGTACTTCTTCTACCTGGATAATAGATCGCTTTGGGCGCGTGAGCCATAAAATCTCTAGCAATTTGATAAATATCTTTTGCTTTTATATTTGTGATCTTCTCTGCCCATTCTGGTGTATATTTATTATCAAGTACACTTTTTTGGTATTCATCAAATCCATTGAAGTTTTCAGCAACATATTTTTTGTTATAAAGCTCTTCTGTCAAGACCACATAGGTCAATGCCAATACAAACGCCAAGTCTGTTCCAGGATTGATCGCCAACCATTTATCGGCTTTTGCAGCAGTATTAGTAAACCTAGGATCAATACAGATCAGTTTTGCCCCTCTGCCTTTGGTTCGCTTGAAACCATCCATGGTATCAGGTGTTACTATTGCTTCAGCTCTATTGGCACCTGCCATAATGATATACTCTGTATTTTCTAGATCTACTCCTGGATAAGAACCTAGTGTAACACCATAACCAGAAACAACTGTTTGTAGACATAATGATGCATGGTTAAGCCAGTTTGATGACCCAAACGCAGAAAAGAATGTTTTGAAAGTATGCTCTGCCATTCCTTCACCAGCACAGAAGAGAAAGGAAGAACGATTATCTTTCTCCTCTTCAAGTATTTTATTCATACCAGTGAATTTGTCTGTACCATTCCAGATAGCATCATAGGCTTCTTCCCAAGAGACTTTCTTGAATTTACCTTCACCTTTTTCACCAACTCTTATCATCGGGTACTTCAAACGATCAGGATCATAAATGGATTGGATTCCAGCATTTCCTCTAGGACAAAGCATATTTCTTGATTTTGGGAACATAGGGTTTGGATCAAGTTTTGTGATGATTCCACCCTCTACTCTCGCAATAGCAGCACATTTATTGACACACATTTCACAAAGTGTAGCAACCTCTGTAGCCTTTCCTGTTCCTGTTTTGGTCGTCACCCTTAAATCATTTAGATTTTTATCTGATTCTTCATGACCAGCCAAGAGATTTGTCACACTTAGACTCGTCCCACCAATCACACTCAAAGCAGCACTACCCTGAAGAAATTTTCTTCTCGATACTTCCACATGCATCAGCACACCTCCTTAATTATAATATCTTATCTTATAAATAGGAGTAAAATACTCCTATTTATAAGTATATGTTATATAATATAGCATTTTAACTTATAAGAAAATGATGTGTGTCAAGATTAAATGATTTTATTGTGCCAGTGAGAAGTTTTATCCAATTCTTCTCAATTACTTTTATTTGAAAGGGTATTTAATATTCATATCATCTAAATTTCCATATTCAAAATCTTTGTGACATGCTGAACAATTTGACTTATCTTTAATATCTTTATCTTTAAAGACATATTTTGGGATATCTTTATGAGTCTCTCTCCAATAAGGTGTTTTTGTAATAGCTTTTGGGCGACGCTTGCCAAGTGAATGCATTATCTTGATAGATGATTCATGAGTACTTGTCTCTGCTGCATTTTCTTTCAAAAATTCTAATATTGATGCTTGTTGTGATTTGGTAATATTAGCTTCGGTGATCTCTTCCCCAAAATGATTATCAAGTGCACCCATTACACGCTGCCAAGATTTTTTAGGCAGTAGATAGGGAGGATGAGCTTTATGACAATCACCACACTCTTTTACATATACAGGACTGATCTGCTTATAATCAACATTTGTAAATTTTTGAAGTGTTAAAAAGTTGTAGTTACTACTAACAATAAAGAAGTATGTTACAATGGCTATGATAATCATTATATAAGAGAAAATACTCAATATTGATTTTACTTCGGTATCTTTACCATCAGTTTTCTTATAACCTGTCACCATAGCAAAAACCATACTTGTTTTATGCCAAAACTGTTCTACTAATACACCACTAATATGAAGTACAACCCAAGTTACAAATAGATAAGAGGCATATTTATGAATAGCATCCAATACAAACATCAAATGACTATAGTTAGTGTTGAGATCTCTAAAGAGTCCCTTTCCCTCCTGTATACCATAAAGGAGAAGTCCTGATACAACAATAATGAAGCCAACACCCATTGCCCATACTGTAAACCAACTTGAAGCAGGATTGTGACCAGCAGGAATCTTTCTCCATCTATTTTGTATCTTTATAACAAAATACTCTTTTAGCTGTGAAGGTTTGAGCTTGAAGGTTTTAAATCTAGCATACTCAGGACCAATAAATCCCCAAATAATTCTATAAATAATAATAGTAAGAAAGATAAATCCAAATGCAACATGATCATGAAGCCTTGGTTCATAAAAAGATGTGATAAAAGCTGCCGTAAAAGAGAGTGCCAACATCCAATGGATAATCCTAGTGCCGATAGGCCAGACAAATACATATCCTGCTTTTTTGTTCATTATATTAATCCATTTATCCAAAGATAGTAACTTATATTTAGTATAACATAAATTATAGTTGTACTATTTTAAATTTGGAATTTTATAGATAAAAAGGTTGAGGAGGAGAAGATCTTCCCCAACTTAGTACTGTTAATGTGTAGCTGGAGTAGCTGTTTCTGCTGCTTTTGGAGCATCCATTTTATAGAAACTTTTTTCTAAATATATAGCCATTGCTTTAGGATCATAATCATACCCTTTTGCCAAGAGTTTTTGCATATTATGTTCCATTACATCATGTTCTGTACCTGATGATTGATTCAATCCACCATTTTTTACATCATATAGATCAAGCTCAAGCTCTTCTGCTTGTCTATCATTAAGTGCTGGACTTTTTTTCTTAACATTACCTTCACCATTGTCACCATGACACTTTTTGCATGATTGCTGATAAACTTCAGTTGGCGTTTTACTGTATACTTTTGCCTCTGATGAACTCTCAGGTGCATCACCACATCCACTCAATGCAAATAGAGCAACAGCTGATAGTATAATCATATTCTTTTTTCTCATAAATTCTCCTTTTTCTTCTAATTTTTTATGCTCTACCAGAAAGCATACCATATTGTGTCATAGGCTTAAGTGCATAGACTTTCATCAGCCACCATATATATCTCTCTACTGTAGGATCAAGAGGGAATGAAGGAGTTGGCTTTTTGGTCCAGTTAAACTCAGCAAGCATTACTGTGCTGAGACTTGTAATCAATGGACATACAGTATAACCCTCATATTTAGCAGTAGGCTCTTTACCTTCCATTACTGATATAAGGTTATCTACAACAACTTTATACTGCTTTCTAGCAGATCCACCTGTTTTACCCATAGGAACTGCTGCTATATCACCTAGTGCAAATACATTAGAAAATTTGATATGCTGGAGTGTCTCTTTGTTGACTGGTACCCAACCTTTTCCTGAACCTACTGGAGATTTTGCGATCTCTTTTGCAGCTGACATTGGAGGTGTAATATGGAGGAAATCATATGGTTTTTCTACTGTTTTACTCTTCATCTCAATACTGTAATCCTCAAGATCTTCATCCCAAGCACCTTTCTCTTTCCAGTGTCTATTGAATGTTGCTATTTTCTTTTCTGGATCTACAGCTATGAGATTGTGTCTATAATTCCATTTCATATCTCTAGCT
>QMKU01000027.1 GCA_003646525.1 Campylobacterota bacterium | reverse complement strand
TAAGTATCTCCTCGCATTCCTCGGTAGTGTGTGAGTGTATCACTATCATAAGTCCAGTAAGGGAGATAGTGTCCTGTCAGCTTTTGATCGCTTCTAAAATATTTACTGAAAGCAGAAGGGGCAAACCAGAGGGAGCCAATCCATCTCTTGAGGTTCTCTTTTGCCTCTTTTCGTGTGACTTGAAAAGGGAGGAGGGATTTGGGAGTGATTTCCCTAACAAAATCAGTAATAGCAGGTGTGCCACAATAGGGGCAATTGGAGCTGATAGAGTAGGGAGTTAGAGTAAAGCTACTGCCACATTTATTGCAAGTAATGGTTTTTTCGATATGCTTTATGGTTTGCTTGGAGAGTCTGGAGAGTGTTTCGTTGAAGTCGTACTCTTTGATCTCCACAGGTCTATTTTCAATCTCTCTTTGAGTACCGCAAAATTCACATTTGAGTTTTCCAGAGGCTGCCGAGAAGAGCATAGGTGCCCCACAGCTAGGGCAAGTAAAGTTGGTCGCGCTAAATTTCACAGTGCAGGGGGTCTAGATTTGAAAAGTGATGCCAATACGCTAGAGGCATTTTGCCACTCATCCATCCCTTCAGTCCATACTAGTGTATCTCGTTGAAGTGTACCAGATTGGATCATTGTTTTGATCTTATCTTTAGTATAGGGTCCTTCAGGTTTCTTGCCTACTGCGACGAAGTAACTCTCTTGTGCGCTTGGCATAGGTGGTGGTGTGGCAGTTTGATTTTGTTGGTTCATGCTATGCATCATTTGATTTCCCATCGCAAGCCCAGCACCCATTCCGACCATATCAGATACTGCCCCTCCACCATTTTGATTGCCTAGTGCCTCAGCTGCCTGATATTGGAGATTGGCATTTAAGTCACCAGTGATCTCTCTACTACTTCGTCGATCTAGTGCTTTCTCTACCTCTTGGGGGAGAGAAATATTTTCGATCAGCATTTTTGTCAGAGTGAGACCGTACTCTTTGAAGAAAGGAGAGATTTTTTCTGTGATGTAATCACCGAATTTCCCATAATTTCCTGCCAGATCAAGTACTGGAATCTCGTTTGATCCTAGGACAATTGCAAATTTGGAAACTATGAGATTGGTCAGTTGTGCATCGATTTCATCCGTTGTGAAATGTCCATCTGTACCGACGATTTCTTGGAGGAAGACCTTGGGATCTTCTACTCGCATCTCATAAGTACCAAAAGCACGCAAACGAACCATACTAAACTCAGGATCTCTGACCATAATAGGATTTTTGGTGCCCCACTTGAGATCGGTAAATCGTTTGGTGTTGACGAAATAGACTTCTGCCTTGAATGGAGAGTTAAATCCATGATCCCAATGTTTGAGTGAAGTGAGTATAGGGATATTTTTGGTTTCTAGCTCATAGGTGCCAGGCGAGAGTATATCAGCAATTTCGCCTTCATTGATGAAGACTGCCACTTGAGATTCTCTGACGATTAGCTTCGCGCCATATTTGATCTCATTGCCATGACGCTCAAAACGATAAACCATCGTATCTTGAGAATTGTCCATCCACTCGATAACATCGATAAATTGCCCACCTACCCAATCAAACAAACCCATGATTATCTCTCCTCTTTTTCTTCTATTTTGGGCAGTGCCTCAGCCTTGGCTTTGACTGATAGGAGTGCCTCTTTCAACTCTTGTTCTGTCTTCTGTAGCTCGACTAGTGCAGCACTTCTCGCCTTTTTGCCATCATCCGCAATTTTGAGAGAGTCGTTCAGTGTGGCGATGAGTGTTGTATTTGCTTTTTTGATACTCTCTATATCAAATATTCCTCGTTCCATCTGTTGTCTTACCTCTTGGTTGGCTTCTCTGAGCCCCTCTGCATTTTTCTCCAACAGTTCATTGCTGAGATCTGTAGCACCTTTGATCGCACCAGCAGCATCATGACTTCTGAAAATAGTCACGGTTTGGGCAAGCTGATTTCTCCAAAGCGGAACGGTATTGACGAGTGTGGAGGTGATCTTGTTGATCAGGGATTTGTCATTTTCCTGTACGAGACGAATACTTGGGAGTGACTGCATCGCTACCTGCCTAGAGAGTCGCAAATCCTGAACTCTTCGCTCCAGATCATCCCTAAATCCTCTAACCTCCTTGAGGTTTTGGATGGCGATCATCTCTCCGCCTTTGGTTTTCTCCTCGTACTCAGGTATATCTTTCTCCTCTATCTCTAGCAGTTTCTGCTCACCTGCTTGGATATAGAGTTCAAGACTTCTAAAATACTCAAGGTTAGCATCGTAGAGTTTATCTAGTGAGACGATATCTGTCATAAGTTGGCTTTTGTGTCGTTCCAATTCGTTGGTAGTCATGTCGATCTGATCGCGCACATCTTCGTAACCCTGCATAAACTTTACCATAGGCTTGGTGCCACCAAAGATTTTTTTCCACCAAGGGAGTTTTTTGTTTGGATTGAGCTCATCGAGATCAAATCCACGGATTGCTGCAACAATATTATTGAGTGATTCGCCTGCTTTTCCGAGATCTTTGTTTTGTACTCCCTCGATCATTCGGTTGGATATTTCATCGAGTTTTTCCTGAGCACCAGATCCAAAATAGATCACTGAAATTCTATTTTTGACATCAAGTTCGTTGACTGCCTTTGTCACCATATCTTGCTCTTCGGGCATAACTTCTACAGGGTTTTCCAACTGCTCTATCACGGAAGTCTCTATCACTTCTTTGGTTTGTGTTTCCATTTTTTTTCCTTAAGTGTTTTTAATGTTTGATCTGTTCTGTGAGCACATCGATATGTACATCTAGGTCAAATTCATTATTTGATTTGAGTCGCTTGAGCTCTTTTTGGAAACGAATTTCAACATCTTCCATCAGCCGCAAAAGCTTCTCTCTAGTTTCAGGATCTATCTCTGCTTCGTTCAGTGCGGTATAAGAGGATGTCACCTTGGCGACTCCATCGATATATACGATGAGGAACTTTCTCGCTGACCTCACATCCTTGGGATCTTCAGCAATCGCATCGAGAATGGTTTTTGCTTTTTCCAGAGCCATATCTATTTTGTCACGAAGCACTCGATCTTCTATTTTGCCGATATCCTTCTCTATTGCATCTATTTTTTGATGTGCCTCATTGAGTGTTTCGATCACCATTGAGGCAGAGATATCGCCCAAATTTTCCAGTTTGTCTTCTCGTGGATCAAATCCATAATAGAGCCAGTACCCTACAGTAGAGAGGGCGGCAAGGAAAAGTGA
Organism: Campylobacterota bacterium; assembly: GCA_003646525.1. Lineage (GTDB taxonomy): Bacteria > Campylobacterota > Campylobacteria > Campylobacterales > Sulfurovaceae > SZUA-451. The sequence continues at coordinate 6,655 of QMKU01000027.1, read as the reverse complement.
TTCGATTAGTGCTTGTGTTCCAGCGAAATATGCTGTATAAAAAGTAGCAATACTCAGTAGATAAGCCGCTAGTTCTTTATAGTGTATCTTGGGAGCTTTTGTCAGTTTGGACTGGTGATAATTGATCTCTTGTGCAAAACCTTTCTTGGAGAGATAAAGTACTGCCAAGAAGAGTAGAAATGCAATACCATTGCTCAAAATTGCCATATATTTTAGCCCGAAGAGTGCGATAATAACACTCAAAAAGAGGGGAAACATAAATAGATAGAGCAGAAATCCCTTTTTGATCATGTTAGCTTCCACTTTGGGTGGATTGTAGCGTTTGGCTTTACTCATAATAATCCTTAAAAAAGTTTACTCAAAGGTGAAAGAACGGCTGTGCCGACACTAAAGACGAGAAAAATAAATCCAAATATCTTTTTGTACCCTGTAAACATGCTAACTCCTGATGATTGATATCTTTGGCGTAAATTATAAAATAGGATTATAGCATAATTATAGAATCAAGATTTTAAATCATGCTATAATTATTGAGTAGCAATTTACTTTTGTTATTTGCTTCAATTAACTCAAGGGAAATCTTATGAAAAACGGAATGATTCTACTAAGCCTCCTCCTCTCTGTGCAGCTTTTTGCAGCAGATTTGAAACTACCCCCTATTTTGAAGAGCGATGCAAAAGCTCATAATACACTTCCTGACGGGAAATTCATACGAACAGGACCTACTATTCAGATCGCTATTTTGCTCGATAGTAGCAATAGTATGGATGGTTTGATTCGGCAAACAAAAGAGCAGATATGGAATATCGTCAATGAAGTTTCAAGAGCAAACAAACACGATCAAGATATTACGATGCAAGTCGCACTCTATGAGTATGGCAAAAGTACGCTGCCTGTTCAGACGGGTTATATGCAGATGCTCTCCCCTCTGACAAATGACTTGGACTTTTTGTCAGAAAGACTCTTCGCTCTCAAAACCAAGGGGGGATCAGAGTATGCAGGTGAAGTGATCGAAAAAGCGACTCAAAATCTCTATTGGAGTTCACATCCAGATGACCTCAAGATCATTATTATTGCAGGCAATGAGGGGTTTGATCAAGGGCATGTCAACTATAGAAGAGCTATAGCAAAAGCCAAAAGAGATGATATCATCGTAAATACAATCTTTTGTGGAGCCTATCAAAATGGCATCTCTCTGGGGTGGAAAAATGGAGCACAAATAAGTGGTGGTAAATATATGAATATCGACTCTGATGCGAGAGTGATTCATGTCTCTACACCCTTTGATGATCAGATCATTATTCTCAATGGTCAACTCAATCGTACCTATATAGGATATGGAAGAGATGGAGAGAGAAAGAAAAGACGACAAGTACAAGAGGATAGAAAAAACAGAGAACTCTCAAAGAGTTCGTATGTCAGTAGAAGTGTCTCCAAATCATCCAAACAGTACAAGACAGACTCTTGGGATGCTATATCCTCTTATGAGAAAGGCAACAAAGCCATCGCCAAAGAGCTCAAGCAGAGCAATAAGGCGTTTAATGACAAAACAGAAGCAGAGATAGATCAAATCGTCGTCAAGGCATCAAAAGAGCGAAGAAAAATAAAAAGTGAGATGCAAGCACTAGAAAAAAAGAGAAGAAATTATATCCAAAAAAATCCACCCAAAGGTGAGCAAACTTTTGGAGAGAAGATCATCAAAGAGATCAAAGAGCAGATGCAGACAAGAGGCTTTTCATTTAAGTAAGTTTGGCATCCTTCATATCTAATAAAAGATAGTTTACAATATTGTAGGTGCGACCATGTCGCACAAGTGATGATTTACTACAGTTTAATAATACCAGATAACAGATACTTGGAGTAGGGACTTCAGTCCCGTCTGACGGGACTGAAGTCCCTACTCCAAAATACTTATCGTTTGGGAGTTATTTCTACTCTATTCCTTATTCTAAAACTTTATCATAAATGAGTCTCAAAATTTAAGTCTAATTTATAACCTATTTGATATGATTACTAAAACTATAATATTAGGAAAAAATATGCATGAAGATAATGAGTTAAATGCACTATGTGCACAGTTGCTGACTGCCGATGATATAAGTATCTCAAAAGATCTTTTCAATCGTGTAGAGAGTGAAGAGATCATAGTGGAAATATTTATCGTAGAAGAGAAATCATTTATCCGTGTATTGTCTACACGAAAACTAAGATTATCAGATATTACTCCTATCCTGCACAACTTTGGATTTGAGATTATCGATGAAGTTAGTTATCATGTAGAAGATGATAATAGACGCATATTTATAAGCCGTTTCAACCTAGATACTATCGAGAGCAAAGTAATAGATAGAGCCAAAAGAAATATCGAAAATGTTTTAGTCCAAGCATTTAAAGGAGAGATATTTGGTAACTGTAAGCTATTTGCTCTAGTCTATAAGCAAAACATAAATATTAGACAAGTAGCACTACTGAGAGCTGCCATAGAGTATCTATCCCAAGCATTTGTAGAGCTCAATATAGAAGCAATACTGCATACAATAGCTACTCATGACAAGATAGCAAAACTATTTGTTGACTACTTTATACTTCGTTTTGAAACGAATATAAAAAAGAGAGAAACAAAAGTAAAAGAGATAGAGAAGTCGATAGAAGAGCATATCAAAGATGTGCCAGATATAAGTAATGATAAGGTTCTTAAGCTAGCTTATGCACTATTTAGATCTATACTCCGTACAAACTTTTTCAAAGGTGCTGAAGCTATAGCACTCAAGATAGATACAGCGTCATTTGCTGAACATCTAAGAGGATTGCAACCTGCTATTGAGACTTTTGTATTTCACCCAGAGTTTAGTGGTCTACATCTGCGTATGAGTCTAGTGAGTCGTGGTGGACTCAGATGGAGTAACCGTCATGAGGATTACCGTACAGAGATTAAGTCGCTGATGATGACACAGGAGGGCAAAAACTCTATTATTATCCCTGATGGAGCCAAGGGGGGATTTGTGATCCGCCGTAATAGCTCTGATATAGACAAAGAGTACTTTGAAAAGATATATAGTATGTTTATCAATAGCTTACTAGATATGGTCGATAACCGTATAGATGATGAGGTCGTAACGCATGATGATATGGTGATATATGATGGGGAGGATAGTTACTTTGTCGTAGCAGCAGACAAGGGCACAGCATCTATGAGTGATATCGCCAATAGCATCGCAGTAGAGAGAGGCTATTGGCTAGGTGATGGCTTCGCGAGTGGTGGATCCAATGGTTATGGTCATAAGGATTTGGGTATCACTGCCAAAGGTTCACTCAAATCAAGTGAGAGATTTTTCATAGAAAAGGGTGTGGACTTTTATAAAGATAGTATCAGTATTGTAGGTATAGGCTCTATGAATGGTGATGTATTTGGCAATGGTGCTTTGGAGTCTGAGGCATTTAATCTACTAGCGGCCATATCACACAAAGAGATATTTGTAGATCCTGAACCTCCAAAAGAGTTGGCGTATAAAGAGCGACAGCGTCTATTTGTAGCACAGAGAGGGGGATGGGGTGAGTATGACCGCTCTTTGATCTCCAAGGGAGGAGGTGTATTCTTGCGTGCGGACAAGTCTATAGTACTCTCCACAGAAATAAAAAAGATGATTGGTAGCACAAAAAAGATGATGAGTGGCGAGGAGTTATCTCATAAACTTCTTAGTATGAAAGTTGATTTGTTATTTAATGGTGGGGTTGGAACTTATGTCAAGAGTTCTGATGAGAGCAATCTAGACCTAGGTGACAAACAAAATGAAGCCGTGAGATTAGATGCTGATGACCTTCGTGCAAGTGTAGTCTGTGAAGGTGGAAATCTAGGGTTTACACAAAAAGCTCGTATAGAGTATGCACTAGGCGGAGGCAAAATCAACCTAGACGGTATAGACAACGCAGCTGGGGTTAATATCTCTGACCATGAGGTAAATATAAAAATCTTATTATCTATTATAGAGAAAAAGGGATTGATGGATGAGAAAGAAAAAAACAGAGTACTCAAAAGCCTCACTGAGCAAGTTGTAAATATAGTACTATGGAACAACTATAGACAGTCACTTAGCATATCGCTAGATGAGAGATTGAGCAGGGAGCAACCAAAAGATTTCTTGTTGGTGGTAGAGATACTAGAGAGAAATGTCAAAGCATTTAAGCGACGAGACTTCTATATACCCAAAAATGAAAATATGGATGATGTATTTTGTGATAGCGGTGAAATGGTGCGTCCTGTACTCTCTTCTCTCCTCTCATATACAAAGATTTTCATCAAAAATCTACTGCTCAACTCTAAACTTATAGATGAATCCTTCGCTCAGGAGTATCTATATAAATATTTCCCTAGAACACTTATGGGTGCTTACGAACATGAGATGGTGACGCATCCACTCAAATCAGAGATCATAGCTACAGTTATATCTGATATTATTATTAACTATCGAGGTGTATCGTTTATTTGTGATTATGATACTCTAGGTAGAGAACAATTTTTGACAAAGATAAAATCATATATACTGCTAAATGAACTATTTCAAAGCAATGATATCCGTCATGAAATATATCGTCAAGATTTTATCATGCCGGTCAATACACAGTACAAATTACTAAATAAGGTTGAAAAAACGCTTGATTTTAGTACAGCACTTATGATAGAATATTTGAAGAATGAGCAGTTGAATCCTGAACATATCTTAGATTACAAAGATGAATTATTTACTCTCTTGGATGGTATAAATGAAACCAAGACAGTGGAATACATACCAGATAATAGATCTTTTAATAGATTTTTTATCCTGAGTGACTATCTCTACTTTGTGCCATCTGTTATTATGATTACAGAAAACTCTCATAGTTCTTTCTCAAATGTAGCCAAGATATTTTATCGTGTACTGAATGAGTTCAGAATCCTAGAGATTACTTCAGCACTCAATAATATAAAGCTAGAGAGTAACAGTGACAGGAAACTACATATCCAATCTATGCAGTTTGTAGAGTTTACAGTCATTCACTATACACAAAAGGTACTAAAGTTCCAACGAATAGATGAGGCTCCTAGCGTAGCATTTGATCAGTACCTAGAGTCCGATAAAGATAGACTAGATATAATAATGGAAGATATAGAGATATTCAGAAAAAGAGAAACAAAAGAGATAAAAGCTATTGCAGTGATGGTAAATGAATTGATGACACTTGTGATATAGGTTACTCTGATCAGTTTTCCGAGGGGTAGAGACTTTAGGAATAAATATCAATCTTTTAAATGTAGACTAGGAGAGAAGAATGGAAGATACTTATATGCTTTATATTTTGGGTCTAATCTTTACGATGGGAGGCGCATATGTGCTGTCTGACAATCTAAAAAAGATAAAACATTGGAAAAGAATAGATGCTGTGGTAGAGCGTCATATATGGGAATACAAAAGAGATAGTGACGGCAATGGTAGGACTGCCAAAGAGGTCTTCTTGTTTATGGTAGGGGATGAAGAGATAAGAGCAGAAAGTAAATTTAGTAGTTCTCACCCTTTGAAAATCAATGAAATAGTTGAAATTGTATATAACCCTCAAAACCCTAGTGATATATTATTTGTAACTAACTTTAGAATTTATATTTTTCCATTAATATTTATATTAATTGTTATATTTATAATATCTTTCCCTGAATTTGTTTATGAGCGTTTTGATTAAACAGGCAAGCCACTAGCAAATATCTGGTACTTATCCAGTTTTCCCTCATCAAGCTATGCATACAATCTTCTTTTGCTAGCATTCACTTTTGCAACTTTTCTGAGGAACTTGTACCTGGATCAAAGGTTCTACCTAATTCAATATTCAGAAGACGAACAGAAAGATATCATTTTCGATATAATCATTTAAGGTAAATTTCAACCTAGGAAATCATATGGCAGAACAATCAAACTCGGCACTCATCTGGGCAACAGCAGACCTTCTGAGGGGCGACTACAAACAATCAGAGTATGGCAAGATCATCTTGCCGTTTACACTGCTTAGGAGACTGGAGTGTGTGCTTGAGCCGACTAGAGATGCGGTACTTGCAGAGAATGAAGCTAGAAAGAACTCAGGTATACCTATGGAGAAGATATTGGTGCGTAGGTCGAGGCATAACTTCTACAATATCTCCAAGTATACACTCTCCAAGCTCATGTCAGACCCCAACAACATTAGAGAAAACCTTGAGAGATATATCAATGACTTCAGCCCCAATGCCAGAGAGATCTTCGAGAAGTATGAGTTTGCGGTACAGATAGACAAGCTCAATGAAGCCAACTTGCTTTATCTTATAGTCGAGAAGTTCGCATCAGTTGATCTGCATCCCGATACGATCTCCAATCATGAGATGGGCTTAGTATTTGAAGAGCTCATCCGTAAGTTTGCAGAGCAGTCCAATGAGACAGCTGGTGAACACTTCACACCAAGAGATATCGTAAGACTCACCACCTCTCTCCTATTCGCTACCGATGATGAAGTGTTGACACAGAGTGGTGTAGTACGAAGTCTTTACGATCCTACTGCTGGTACGGGTGGCTTTTTGTCAAGTGGGTCTGAGTATGTACATGAGATAAACCCTGATGCTACACTAGTTACCTTCGGTCAAGAGTTAAATGGTGAG
>QMKU01000026.1 GCA_003646525.1 Campylobacterota bacterium | reverse complement strand
TAGGGTAGGAGTTAACTCTTACCTGACTTAGTAACTATCTTCAGTTACACTTGAATGTCGCCTCGTAAATACGATCTAATTTTTACTTATCTTTTTCATACTTGCTATGAAGATAAGCTAACAAAAACCGATCTTGTCGCTACTCAAATTTTTAGTGTAACTATCTGACTGACCCACAGGCTAACTAATATTCTCCTTTAAGGAAAATATAGTTGCTTTAGGCATATTACTGGTTTGACTCTCTGTATGTATTATATCTAATAGATACGAGGCGTTGAATATGCACTATTTCCCCTTACATATTTTACAAACCAAGGATAGAGAAATACCAAAGTACTTTGCTATTTTAGATTGAGTGTGTCCATCTTTTATTGCAGAATGGTGCATATTCAACGCCTCGTAGAGTGGTAGAGTGCGTAGAGTGGACCCGTAGAGTGAGAGTGGACCCGTAGAGTAAAAGGTAGTTTACATCGTTGTAGGTGCGACCATGTCGCACAAGTGATGATTTGCTCGTGTGACATGACACGGTCACACCTACGAAATCCAATAAGCTTAAAGTGTAAATTACTTATGAAGGATGCCCTTTATCTATCCGAAAAGCTACAGTATATTTATAGGCTATATTGAATTTACAAGTGGATTTATAATAATATAGTAATATAATACAATCATATTAATTTAAAGGATAATAATGAAAAAGATTTTAAAGGTCTTTATAGGTGTGTTTTTGGTATTAGGAACAAGTATTTATGCAGCAGGAACTCAAAATATTCAAATATTTAGTGTTGACAATTCAAAGGGTGCGATCAATGCCAAGAGTGTTGAAAAAGCTTTTAATGCCAGTGGGGTAATTGTTGATGTCAATAATGATATGAATTCAATTTTTTCAAAAAGATATGGAAAGGTTTATCATAAAAACTACAACTTGGCAATATTTACTAACCCTGAGTTGGTTTCTAAACTCATGAAAAAATATCCGAGTATAGGCTTGATAACACCACTCTCAATGTCAATCTATGAAGATGGTGCAAAAAACACTATTAATATCTCTACATTATCACTAGCAGGAATGGCTAGAGTTACTAAAATTCCTGCAACAGACCCTGATTTGGTAGCATATGCCAAGTCAGTAGATATAGCACTTCATCAAGCATTGCCAAATGGTGCTTATCTGTCTGTGAATCATAATACTAAATCATCAAAACCATTAACTACTGAGTTTACAACAGAGTTTGAACTCGAAGATGGAGATACACTTGTAGATGCCAAAGATAGCTTTGAAGAGGAGTTTGAGAGTGAATTGGGACCAGTTGGGTTTCTGATACCAAAGTCATATAAACTAGAGGATAGCAACTATGACTTCTTCGATACATACTCGATTATTAGATTTAATGCAATCTACCCAGTGTCTAAAAATCATCCAGATGCTGGCGCATATGCACCTTTTTCACTTGTTATTTACAAGAAAAAAGATGAAGATACAGTGTATATAGCTTTCCCTTCTGTCGATAACTGGATCAGTGATCTTGGTATTAGTGATGAAGAGACAGTAAAAGCAGTGAATGAAACTCACGCTAAGATTAAAAATATTCTTGCGGAACTTACAGAATAATTATTTCTATTCTGGTATATTTAGGAGCAGGGACTTTAGTCCCGTCTGATGGGACTGAAGTCCCTACTCCAAGTATATATATTGCAATACACTCCTTAGACAAGTAAATATACTTCAGTAAAACTATTTCTACTCATTAGTTACCTGTATAATTGGCACCTCTTATCTCGCCACGCACACTTACAAATATATAAAGCGTTTGTCTTTTTTTATTTTTAATTCTCTTATTGTAAAAACCTACTACCCAGTCATTAGTATCTCCATAGTGTGTTTTACCTATTTTTGAAATTGGCATATCTTTCCAGGTAGCAGAGATCTTTTTTTCCAAAACTAAACTTTGAACTTTTTGTATCGCTGTTTTCTCGATAGCCTCTCTACTCACCTCATTTTTGAGATCATCATAACGATGTAAGTGACCATGACTTTTATGGTTGTCTTCTTTTTGCGAGTGATCATGACCTTCATGGTTGTCTCCCTCGTGGGGGTGATCGCTACCTGCATATATAGTTATGGAGCTTAGTATTAGTGTAGCTATTGTTGCTTTTATTAATTTCTTATGATTTTGCATTTGGTGCCTCACTGTCTTGACTTTTGGGGTAGAATAATTTTCTATATCGAACCAAAGAAAAAAAGGTCTCCTTGGAATATCTTCAAGTGCAAAGTGTGTAGGCTTTGGGCTGATGAGACTGTTGAGTTTTTCAGCCAGTTTACATAGTTGGATATGCAGTTTTTGCATGCCCTCTATGGTAGCTACCAATCTGGCATGGTCAAGATGGCTCAGTTTCTTAACTTCACTGAGCTGATATAGTGTCAAAGCACTCAACATAAAAATTCTTGTACCACCTTTGTAAGCAGAACTCAAATAGGCGAAGAACATGATAGCAATAGAAACAGAGGCAAGATAGACAAGTCTGTCTTGGGGAAAAAGTCCTATCAGAGTCAATCCGACCGTGGCTCCTATGAGTGTATCTATGACACGAAAGAGTGCTTTGTTTGATGAGCTTCCGCCAGGTTGTACACCACTTACAATGATCAATATAGCGATAGCAGCAGTTCGTGCTTCGGGCCATCCCATAGCAAAACAGACAAGGTGTACAAGTGCTATGCTCAATGCTGCTTTGATGGCAAACTTCATTTTACCAGAAAGTCCAAAAGAGAACCATACAGCAAGCTCTTGCCAAAAGTCACTTTTTACTGCTTTGGTACGGCTTATCAATTATTTGCCCTTAAGAACCATCACTGAAGCAGTCAATCCAAATCGAAGTTTAATCTCTTCAGGCAATTTGTCAAGTTTGATTCTGACAGGGATCCTCTGTGCAAGACGGATCCATTGAAATACTGGCTTCACACTTGGAAGTAGGTTATTGCCAGGATTTCCGTCAGAATGGGCGATTCCCCATGCAATAGATTCTACTTTCCCACTAAGAGGTATATCTGGATATGCTAGAAGTGTCACCATAGCCGTATCTCCTACTTTCACTTCAGGGATAGCATCCTCACGGAAGAAGCCAAATACCCAGTATGAATTTTCATCTACCAATGCCAAGATAGGCTGATTTGCCACAGCTTGAGAACCTATCTGAAAGTTTATATTGGAAATATAGCCATCTACTTCTGCCAATACTTTAGTGTATGAGAGGTTGAGTTTTGCTGTATTTACCGCTTCTGTAGATGAGTCAATGCTTGCCAAGGATTTATAGTATCTTGTTTCATTTCGAACTAGGTCTTTTTGAGAGACTGCTCCTTTGTCTTTGTCATAGATCTTCTTTACTCGTTCAAACTCTATCTTGGTTCCTTTGGCTGCTTCATGTGTGCGCCGAAGTCTTGCCTCTGCCTGATTTAGCTTCACTTGATACTGTGAAGGATCGATCTCAAAAAGAAGATCACCCTCTTTTACATGTTGATTGTCAACAACATTTATCTTTGTTACCATACCATTGATACGAGGGGTCACTTGGATCACCTGCGTACGAACTTGTCCATCACGCGTCCATGGATTATCTATGTATGCTCTATATTTATTGTAAGCAAAGAACAGAGCAGCTCCAAGAATTGTAAGTGTAAGCAAAAATTTTATTATTATTTTTATTATTCTCATTATTAACCTTTAAAATTTGATCCAAAATGTGTCTATCAATACCATGCACAATGCTATTATCGCAATAAATATATAAGATGGCGCATATAAATAGCGTGAAAGCTTAAGTTTATTTAGTATCATAGCAGTAATCAAAGCCGCTAAAAAAGAGAGTACTATTACTGCCAAGATAGGTGAGTAGTAGACATCACCCATTGAGAGTTCATGGGGAAAAGGATTATTCATTGTTTTACCTCCTGCATTATTCTATTCCTTCGGGAAGTTTTGTCATGTTAGGGTCAAGATATCTATCCCAATCCACACGCTTCTTCATTTTAGCCGCTGTATCAGCAGAGAGATAAGATCTCCCTTTGCTTATCTGCCATCCACCACCAAGTGCTTTATAGAGCAGGATAGCCTGAATAGAGTGATCACCTTTGATTCGGGCATATTGATCTTGGTTTGTTGTAAGCTTCTCTACAGAAAACTGCAATCGTTGATACCCTATCAATCCATCGTTGTATTGGATGACGGAGATATTAAATGACCGTACGGTAGCATCAACTGCTTGTTCATTCTCTTTTAACTGTTTTTGAGTTAAGATATATCCATTAATCGCATTAGAAACTTCATTGACAGCGGAGAGTACTTCTTTGTTGTAGCTGACCAAGCTCTCTTCAAATATAGCATCTTGCAAACGAATTTGATTTTTGATACGACCGTATTGGAATATATTCCATGAGAATGATGGTCCTGCCGTTACCCCTAGTGCATTACTTCCAGAGACCCATGAACCATTACCATTATTAGCATTGTAGCCAATATTGCCAAATAGGGAGAAGGAGGGATAGAGCTCTGCCGTCTTTGCGCCGATGAGTGCATTGTTGGAGCGTGCACGGTATTCAGCCATCTTGATATCAGGTCTCCTAGTAAGTAGTTGTGCATCAATCTTATTGTGAGGATTCAAGCGTGCCTGAGGGATCATCGCAACATTGAGAAGGTCTCTTGTGTGCTCTTTGATCTGTATGGTTCCATCCTTCTCTTCTTCCATATATTTACTGGCAGAATCAGCCTTTTTTTTACTACCTGGCCTTAATATACTTTTGACTTCACTAGCCTGTGTGCCCAGTAAAAGGGCAATTGCATTGAGTGACTGAATTTTCCCAAATTCTATGGCAGGAATGATAGATCGGGTATTATAAAGCTGAGTGCGTGACTGCTGCATATCCAGTTCAGAGACATTTCCCGAGTTGAACTGAACCTCAGTGATCTTAAAGACACGCTCTTGGATCGTTACATTTCGTCGAGCATAGGCCAACCTCTCCTCAGCAGTACGATAATTGATATAGTTGCGTGCTACTTCTGCGATCACAGATACCATAATATCATTATAAGAAGCGATGCTTGCATAGAGATTTGCTTCCGAAGATTCAATACCCCGAGCATATTTACCCCAGATATCAAGCTCCCAACCAATATCAAAATTCACACCAGCGGTAGCAATATCTGCTGCTTTTGTGCGAGATGAAGAAGCAGAACCTGAAATACTTTGTGCTTGAGGGAAAGTAAGACCTTCACTTATGCCAAGTATTGCGCGTGCCTGTGCGATACGCAGACCAGCACTTTTGATATCAAGATTTTGTGCATAGGTTTTCTGAACCAGTATATTGAGAGTAGGATCATTGAAAGTTTTCCACCACTGTGCAATAGCACGGTCATTTCGCTTGCCTTCCTGTTTCCACTTCTCAGGGATCGGTGGATTCCCCACACCCATAAAGTCCGGACCTAGTTTTGCGCATCCGCTCAAGATCAATATTGTCAGGGCAGAAAGCCACAACTTTGGCAGTTTATTTATCATATTTACTCTTTTCATTTTAAAATCTATCTCTTGCATTATCATCTAGTAGCTAAAATGGATATCCATATATTTCTATGCAGAGAGATGTAGTTTACTATATTTTGCTGTCATTGCACCCATAAATGATCTATTTTTATCTTCCAAGTTTCTATTTCTTTGAAGAAGTATTTGAGCGAGTTTAAAAAAGTACTTTTTCATACAACTATTTATCTTGCTTTGCATCTTGTATGCTTGCAAGATGCAGAGAGATCAGACTAGCAACAATGATCGCCATGTAAAATACACCAGTGATCGCTTCCATATAAACAAAGAACTCTGCGACATAGTTGGTGGGCAGAACATCTCCATAGCCCAGTGTCGTCAGTGTAACAAAACTATAGTAGGCTACGCGGGAAAATATCTGCTGCCAGTTTGATGCTTCTATCCCAGAGAAAGCCTGTGGATCCATAGACAAAATAATCAGATATATCATAGTCCAGATCAATCCGAGTAAAATATAGAGTGTCAGGGAACCGATGATCTTGTTCGTGTCTATATCTCCAACAAAAAGTACCTGTTTTGTAGCTATTATAAAAGCATGCACAAAGAATACAAGTAGAGTAAACAAAGTAAGATAGATAGAAATTTGATAGCTGACAAATTTACCAAAAATAGTTAATAGTATAAAAAATACAATAATGACATAGACTGTCCATTTCCATTCTTGATTTGCATTCAAACTTTTAATACTTACAAAAAGCATGATCAAGATCAGAAAGGAAAAAATATCTTCACCTAAGCCATCAGGAAATTCAACAATAACTGTTGCGGAGAAGAGTAAGGTGATTAGAGAGAAAAAGAGATAAACAAAATTATTTTTATTGCTAAGTTGTTTTATCTTGGTTGGTTTTTTCATAAGCTGTTCCATTATTGTTACATTGTCCTAAATTGACTCAGAGAATCCAAAAGGGCTCTCCTGAAAGTCATACTGTGAAAAATTAAGCTTATTTTGCCTCTGGCTCTTGTACCCAAAATTCAAAAAGTGTATAAGCCAAAGCAAAAATAACCGCTCCTACGAAAAGTCCTATCATCCCCATCAATATCATACCACCGATCGCACCGATCAAAATAATCAACATGGGAATATCTACACCACGACCCATAAGCATGGGTTTCAGTACACCATCACTCATAGAGACAAGAAGCATATAGATAGCGAAGATCACTTCAACAGTTCCAGATCCTTGAGCGAAGACATAAGCTATAACTGGACCAGCGACCAGCAGAGCTGGAATCTGAATAATAGTTAAAAACATAATAGCAATAGCCCAAACAATAGCAAGAGGAACACCCATCAATCCCATACCTATAAAAGCTAATGTTGCTTGTATCACGGCAACACCAAGTACACCATTGACCACTGATCGCACAGTCAAAGCAGAGAGGTTAGCCCAATCATTCCCCTTTTCTCCTAATAGGCGACGCGAAAGTCTTTGATAGAATAGTATAGCTCGTTCAGATCCTAGAAGAAACACTGCTGCTATGATGAGAGACCCCACAAACATAAAGATAGTAGCGAGCCCAGATCCTAATGCTGAGAAAATAGATTTGACCATCTTTTTAATATTATCACTAAAAGGTGCCAATGCCTCTTTCATATTTTTTGATGCAGAATCCCAGAATGCATAAGATTTTTCACCAATAATCGGCCACTCTTTTACTTTCTCTGTCGGTGGCGGAAGTGTGATATCTCCATCTCTCATCGCCTCTACGATCGTTTGTGAAGATTCGATCATCTTCCCCGAAATAGCATAGCTTGGGATCAACAGTGCTGCAATCACTGCAACAGTAAGACCAATAATAATCTTTTTACGATGACCAAAGCGTTTTTCCAAACTATCGATCAATGGAGAGAGTGCCACTGCTATAATGATACCCCAAGCAACGATTGCAATAAAAGGCTTGGCGATCAAATAGGATAAATAAACTACTATTGCCAAAAGACCCACTTTGATAGCGATCTCTATCGCGAGACCTACTTTTTCATCTCTCTCTTTGAGCTCTATCATCATTCTATCCCTTGTATAATCAATATTAATTGTGAGATTATATCTAAAATATGTAATTTTTATAGATTAAGGAAGCTCCCAAAAACAATTCTACCCAAATAACGCAGGATTTTTGTTTCTAGTCGCATTCCCTCAAGAGAAGCATAGCTATTCTGCGCGATGATTGAGAGAATGTGACTAGGAGCAAAAGGACAAGTTAGGTGGGTAGAATTGTTTTTGGGAGCTTCCTGAGCAGAACAGCAACACCGATGATAAGCACCATCCGCAACAGATGCATGTAGGTCGCAGTCGTGACGATATTGGCGTATCCGCCATACCAGTCCATATAGAGTTTGGAATTCCATACTGGGATATCTGTATGGATTTTATTGAAGAAAAATAGAGCTGTTAGCATATATATTAGCTCCATCCTCGTTGACAGGGGTGCCAGAAATCCAATCATCACAATCTGAGGAATAAAAAAATATGTTGTAAATCTAGCAAGGTCAGTACCCCCATACATAGAGAGTAGGGCAACTAGTAGCGCATATATCGTAATAAATGTAAAATCTTGAGGCGAAATCAGCTCTTTTATTTTCTTGATTTTGCTTCTTGTCAATAAAATAAAAGTTGGCAGAAAGTAGAGCAAGATAGTGTAGAGCCAATTGAAGTCTCTCCATCCATTTAGGGGTATTACTAATAAGTCATTGATACTTTTGAAATTTTGATAGCTATAGGTTATAGGGATCAGCATCCTTGGTAATAGAACCGAAACAATAAGTGTCAAAATAAAAGGTATGGCATATCTCTTGAGTTCACTCCACTCTCTGTTGAATCCTAGGTTGAGGAAATATGCAATGAGGGGAACGATAGTAAATTCCCTAAATTGAACACCAATTGCAGTAACTATCATAAGCCACAATACTCTCTTCTTGAGAGCCAGATAAACAGCAAGCACAACAATAAAATAGGCAAATATATCTGGACGGAAAGGATCAAAAAGTAAAAATTTGACATTGACGGCAGAGAATGCAGTGACCAGCATAGCTACAATGCCACCTAAAGTTGACTTTGAGTAATAGGAGACAAATAGATATATTCCCATCAGTTGCAGCCATAAGCCCATATATGAGAGAATCTTAAAGGCTTCAGGAATGGAGAGGGAAGAGAGGGTATGCAGTGCAGATACCAAAAATGGAGTCATATACCTGTAGGCACCAGGTGATGATAGCTTATCCATAGAGAAACCATCTTCAGCAAATGCAATATAAAATTTAAAATCCCAATCGTATTTATGAATATCCAGGCTGTTCGTAAATAGATCAATCAATACAATAAGTATAAATATAGCCATAGCCACAAAGAAGATATTCCAGAAGTTAACTAGTCTCGTTTTGTTCATATATGCATCCATATGCTTATTTGTTTTTATTTACTTTATGATAAAATCATACTATACTACAATAGAGTCAATGCTTAAAGTGTAAACTACTTATGAAGGATGCCCTGTTTTAGATATAAATGTGGTGTTGTCAGGGGACAACCCCCTACCAAATTCAATATATGCAACGCGTAGGGTGTTGTGTCCTCACAACACCTTTTATTTATATTTTTGTATTTGGTGTTATAAATTGGTGTTGTCAGGGGACAACACCCTACCGATATTATTGGTTGAAAACAAATGATGAATATTCCCAATCATCCCATACCTCCACCAATTTATGTTTTACGGCATTATATTTAATATATGATATTTTTTCCAACCAATCCTTTTCATCTCTTATTGTATGTTCATAAAATCTCTTTTGCCATATACCTGATAATTTACGCCTATATGATGAATTGCTTAATGTCATTTTGGCATTTTGTTTATAATCACCATCTAAACCATAAACAAAACTTCTTTTAATATGAGATACTATCTTAGAATACTCTTTTGCTTTTGTAGGTGTAATAATCATATGAAGATGGTCTGGTAAAATAATAATAGCATCTATACTATAGCTATATGATTTTTTACTCAATGCGAAACTTTTACGCAATAGAGCTATATTATCTATTAAAATCGGTTCTCGTCTATGTGTAACTATTGTAATAAAATAGCTATATCCATCTTTGTATATTCGTTTATAATTTGACATAACATAGAATATCATAAATAATGGTGTTGTATTATAAAATAAAAACAATTTACAACGCGTAGGGTGTTGTGTCCTCACAACACCTTTTATTTATATTTTGTATTTGGTGTTATAAATTGGTGTTGTCAGGGGACAACACCCTACCAAACCGTTACCAAACTACCCACCTATACAAAACATCTCCCAAATCCAACCACTTCACTATCATCACAATATAATCTAGGAATAAGATATAAAAAGT
>QMKU01000025.1 GCA_003646525.1 Campylobacterota bacterium | reverse complement strand
CTCTCCCCCCGTGCAACACTAGAGCAGTACGAAGCGAAGCGTGATGCACTAGTAGCAACTATAGCAGCAGATGAAGCTGCTATCAAAAATGCAGAGCTTGAGTTGAGCTATACGCTTATCACTTCACCGATATCAGGTCAAGTAGGCACTCGTCTTGTTGATGTAGGAAACCTAGTAGGTTATGGTGAATCAACTCTACTAACAACAATCGTCCAGACAAATCAGATATATACTCATTTCAGCCCCTCTGAGAGCGATGTACAAAAGATCTACAAGTACCGCTCTCGTGAAAATCTACCAGCATTTATAGAAGTTCGTGGGCAGGGTAAAGATATTTTCAAACGCAAACGGCTTGATGGTGTTGTGGATTTTTCAAACAATATCGTAGATCCATTGACATCGACTGTCTCTATGCGTGCTACTATAGAGAACATAGATAAATCTGTCTATCCAGGGACTTTTGTCTATATCAATGTTTTCATTACAGATAAGTTCAAATTTGTCATGGTGCCTCCTCAATCTATTCTCGAAGATCAATTGGGTCATTTTGTCTATACTGTCGATGCCAATGGCAAAGCCAAACGAACTGCTATCAAAACTGGTATGTCATCACGCTTCTATGTCAGTATCAAAAGTGGTCTCAAAGATGGTGACAGAGTAGTGATATCTGGTCTAGTGAAGGTACAGGAGGGTCGTCAACTAGCACCCAAAGATGTGACCGCTACCGAGGGTATCGTAGCTATCATGGAAAAATATCATCTTATACCAGAGGAGATAGAAAAAAAATCTACAAAATATAAAAATAGGACGCTCGAAGAGTATATAGAAGAGGCAGGCGAATAGTATGTTTTCTCTAACATTTATAAAGCGTCCTATCCTTGCTATGGTTATTTCACTGCTGATTATTGTCGCTGGACTGATCTCTCTGGTAGTTTTACCTATACAGGAGTTTCCTGATGTGGTACCACCGACTGTTGTCGTCTCTGCTAGCTATACAGGAGCCAATGCCTACGCAGTTGAAGACTCAGTAACTCGTCCTCTCGAAGACAAACTAAATGGTGTACAAGGTTCTATATACACTGACTCCTCAAGCACCTCTACAGGTCAATCCAAAGTTACTATCTATTTCGAACCAGGTTATGACCTAGATATTGCCGCTGTTGATGTACAAAATAAAGTCTCTATGGCTACCCCTTCACTGCCCGCTGAGGTCAAGCAGTCTGGTGTTGTTGTGGACAAGCAGAGTCCCTCTGCTGTCTGTTTCGTGACTATCAATGGAGATGAGCGTTATGATGATGCTTTTTTGAGTAACTATATCAATATCAATGTGCTTGATGAACTCAAACGAATCCCTGGTGTCGGCAAAGCAGAAAATATGGGTGAAAAAAAGTATGCTATGCGTATATGGCTAGATCCTGACAAGATTAGGGCTCTTGATCTGACACCTGATGATATCATATCTGCGATCCAATCCCAAAACAAACAAGCCGCTGTAGGCAAGATAGGATCAGCACCTACATATAGTGACCAGCAGACTGAGTATGTCTTGACTGCTGAGGGGCGATTGGCACAGGTTACAGAGTTTGAAGAGATTGTGATCAAATACAAAGATGATGGTTCACTAGTCTATCTGCGTGATGTATCTCGCATAGAACTTGGTGCAGAGAAGTATGACTGGAATGCTATTTTGAATGAAAATCCAACTGGGCTGGTTGGTATATATCAGCTAGCTGGTAGCAATGCATTGGAGATCAGGGCAGCAGTCGGCAAAGTAATGGAACGAGTCAAAATCCGTTTTCCTGATGGTATAAGCTATGCTATTCCTTATGACACGACCGCTTATGTCAATGTGGCTATCGACAATGTCGTAAGTAATCTTTTTGTAGCAATTTTACTGGTTATCGTTATTATCTATATCTTTTTACAATCTTGGCGACCTACTATCATAGCAGCAGTTGCTATTCCTGTCTCACTCATCGGTGCTTTTGCTGCTATGTATATAGCACCAGGGTTCTCTATCAACTTCCTCACCCTCTTTGGGTTGATACTGGCCATCGGTATAGTTGTAGATGATGTTATTTTGGTAGTTGAAAATGTCGAAGTGATCATGTATAAAGAGCCTGAGTTGACAATGCCTCAAGTTGTCAAGAAATCAATGATAGAGCTGATCGGCCCTATCATATCTACGACGCTGGTATTGATAGCTGTATTCATCCCTGTCTCTATGGTGCCAGGTATTACAGGATCTCTCTATCAGCAGTTTGCATTGACGATCTCTTTTGCTGTCTTGGTCTCTTCTCTCAATGCCCTGACTCTCTCACCAGCAATAGCCGCGATCATCATCAAAAGACGCGGAGTTGATGAGAAGAAGTTCATAGGGTTTGAACTCTTCGAGAGAGGCTTTGGTTGGCTAACAGATAGATATACCTCTCTAATCACCCTACTTGTCAAGCTTCGTTATGCTGTCTTGGTAATATTTTTTGCTCTGATTGCTCTCATATATTATATGTTTACAACTACCCCGACAGGGTTTGTACCCTCTGAGGACAAAGGGGTCTATATGGTCTCTATCAATCTCAAACCAGGAAGCTCCATAGAGAGAACAGTTGTTGTGCGCAAAGAGATTGAAAAGATAGTAGCCAACATCAAAGGAGTAAAAGATGTGATTGCTATAGATGGCTTCAATGTCATAACTTCATCACTAGATGGGAGTGCTGGTGCTATGTTCGTCACCCTAGATCACTGGGATGACAGGAGAACAAAGGATCTGAATGTAGAGAGTATCATCAAGAAGACTTTTGCCAAAACAGCTCATATATCTGATGCTAGAGTTGCTGCATTTAATATGCCCGGCATTAGTGGATTAGGTAGCGTGGGCGGCTTTGACTTTAGACTACAAGATTACCTCTCTGGAGATATGGATACTTTTATGCACTATGCAAAACTACTCATCAAAGAAGCAAATAGTGATCCTCGTATAGGAAAAGCATTTACAACCTATAACCCCTCCTATCCTATGTATTCGATCGAAATAGATCGCAAAAAAGCCAATGCACTTGGTGTTGATGTGGCGACACTATTTGGTACTATGCAGACTTATCTGGGCTCTTTTTATGTCAATGATTTCGTCAAATATGGTAAGGTCTTCAAAGTCTTTGTCCAGGCTGACAGAAAGTTCAGAAGTAGCAAGAGTGATATTGCTAAACTTTATGTCAAAAGCAAACTTGGTAAGATGATTCCGATGACAGCACTGATTAATATCAAAGAGCAGAAGGGACCTCAAAATATCTCTCACTACAACCTCTACCGCTCCATCCAGATCAATGGAGCACCAGCAGATGGTTATAGCTCAGGTGAAGCTATGGCAGCTATGGAGGAGATAGCTCAAAGAGTGTTGCCGACTACATATGGGTATGAGTGGTCTGGGATGTCGTTTCAGGAGAAGGTAGCTGGCAATGGTCAGATATTGGTCTTTTTCTTTGTATCTCTAGTAGTCTTCCTTGTACTAGCCGCACAGTATGAATCGTGGATATTGCCAATGATGATCCTGCTATCCGTACCTATAGTAATGATAGGGGCGATTGGGGCACTCAAGATGGCAGGACTACCACTCAATGTATATGCTCAAGTGGGATTGGTTCTATTGATTGCCCTAGCCTCCAAGAATGCCATACTGATAGTAGAGTTTGCCAAAGAGTTGCGTGAATCAGGCAAAAGCATCATTGAGGCTGGTATTGAGGCAGGGAGACTTCGTTTTCGTGCTATTATGATGACGATTCTATCATTTGTATTTGGTACGGCACCACTTGCCTTTGCGAGTGGTGCTGGTGCTGTGACGCAAAAGTCCATTGGTGTTGGACTGCTCGGCGGTATGCTAGCAGCTACTATTGTGAGTACTCTTCTAGTGCCAGTACTCTATGTACTTCTTGAGACGATGCGTGAAAAGTTTGTCAGCGTAGAAGATGAGATCAAAAAATGGGAGATGGTTTAGATGAAACAGTTGATACAAAGTCTATTTGTGGGGCTTACAGTAGCGACCTTAGTAGCCTCTGCAAATAGTCCAATACTAACTATAGATAAGTCTATCGAGATAGCACTCAAGCATAGTCCAGATATCGATATAAGCCGATTTGATTTCCAAAAAGCCATAGAGAGAAGTAATTTTCAAAAAGGCTATTATCTGCCAAGGCTCGATCTGAGTGTGACAGGTGGAAAGCAAAATATCTCATATGAAGATCAGGCAGACTTGAGTGGTACTATACTTTTGGGCAGACTCAGTGCTTCACAGCTCATCTATGACTTTGGAAAGACCAGTGGTCAGATAGATGCCGCAGGCAAAGAAGCAAGTGCTTACAAGGCGAGTATGAATCAGATCATAAGCCTGAAGATCTTGACGATAAAAACACGCTACTACAGTGCCCTAAAGATGAAAAGTATTATCAATGTAAATCATAAAAATATTGAACTACAAAAGGGACAGTTGAGAAGAGCTCAACGATATTATGACTCTGGTATCAAAACAATTATCGATGTCTCTGATGCCCAAGTTCGTCTGACACAAGCCAAGTTGGATTTGAGCAATTCAAAGTATGAACTGAGATTGAGAATAGCTCTACTAGAGGAGTCTATGGGATATGTACCATACAGTGGTCACTATGATCTATATCATATAGATTCAGATATAGATAAGATGGGTAACAATCTTCCTAGCATCAAGAGATCTCTAGCACAGTTAGAGGGTTTTGCTTATGATCATCGCTTTGAACTGCAAAGCTCCAAATATCTCTTGGAGAGTTCACACTCTATAGTCGAGAGCAAGCAGGGTGATTATCTACCAACACTTGAACTCAAAGGAGACTATACAGAGCAGAGAGTAGATCAAGAGTTTATAGGCTTGACACCTCAGAGACAGTGGCAGGCAGGCGTAGGTCTCAAATGGAATCTCTTTAGTGGTCTACAGACTGATGCTAGTGTACAAGAGGCCAAAATATCTATGATGAAGTCTGCTTCATTAGTAGAGGAGGTACGCCTAAAGATCAAGAGAGAAGTAACAGAGTCTCATCTCTATGTTATGCGAACAAGAGATGCTATCACACTCTCCAAAAGTATTGTAATAGCTAGTGAAAAAAAGTATATCCAAGCAAAAAAACGATACGAGAATGACCTCTCTGATTTTATTGAATATCAAGAGGCTCAACAAGGATACATTAATGCACTGGGTGAACTAGTTATTTCCTATTATGATTACTATATTTCCATTGCACAGCTTGACTTTTCTGTGGGGAGATAGAGACTAGTACTTAGCGCTTGTGATTTTTATAATCACGGCTATCTATAACGATAATAATGGTGATCCTAAGAATTCTTTTGTTCTGGGAGATAATTCTTAGTAGACTATCTCTTTTTATAGAGAACATTTTATCCTAATTTGGCTATAATTTTCCCTATTTAAAAGAGAGGGTATAAAGCACCACTATGCAACGATTTGAAGCCTATCTACAATCACATCTACCAGAAGTAGCCACCTTTCATCCTGTTTATGAATCTGCATTGGGCGATATGCTCCAAGCAGGTGGAAAGCGTTTTCGTCCGATGCTGCTTTTGAGTATCGTGGATGCTTATGAGCCACTTCTCTATGATTCGGCTCTTCCTGTCGCAATGGCTCTGGAAATGTTTCATACCTACTCGCTGATCCATGATGATCTCCCAGCGATGGATGATGCACCTCTTCGTCGTGGACACACAACACTCCATGAACGATACGATGAGGTAACGGCGATATTGGCAGGGGATGCACTCAACTCTGATGCTTTTTATCTGATTGCCAAAGCGGCACTGCGTGAAGATATCAAGATCAAGTTGGTGGAACTGCTCGCTCGTGATGGTGGCAGTAGAGGGATGGTGCTAGGGCAGGCAATCGACTGTGATTTTGAAAATACTCCCCTGACACTAGAGCAAGTTAAAGTCCTGCATATGAACAAGACGGCCAAACTTATTGCAGTCAGTTTACAGATGGGGGCGGTGATCGCTAGATTGAAACCGAAGGCAGAAAAAGAGATTTATCAGTTTGGTCTTGATCTGGGGCTTCTGTTTCAGATCCAAGATGATATCATCGACGAGACACAAAGCGATGAAGAGGCAGGGAAAACAACAGGAAATGATGAAGATAAAAATAGCTTTGTCAATCTTTTGGGGCTAAAAGAGAGTATCACTCAGGCTGATACTCTTGCAAAAGATTTACAAAGACAATTTGAAAGTTTTGATATGAAATTGAAAATTGCCTTACAGCCACTAATGACACAATATCTCTATAGACACAAAGGACAATAGACATGCCAAATACAATGCGCAAGAAGATGGCGAATACTATCAGATTTTTAGCTGCCGACATGATACAAAAAGCCAATTCAGGACATCCAGGTGCACCGATGGGATTGGCAGATGTTGCTGTCATATTGAGCGAACACCTCAATCATAATCCCAAAAATCCAAAATGGCTCAATCGTGATCGTTTGGTTTTTTCTGGAGGGCATGGGACAGGATTGATCTATTCGCTACTTCATCTCTGGGGATATGATGTGACGCTGGAAGATCTCAAGAGCTTCCGTCAGTTAGACTCTCGCACTCCAGGACATCCAGAGTATGGGCACACCGATGGCGTAGAGATCACGACAGGACCATTGGGTCAAGGGATTGCCAATGCAGTTGGTTTTGCGATGGCAGAAGTCTATACAGCTCATCGAGTCAATTCAGAAACCTGCGATCTCATCGATCACAAGGTCTATTGTCTGTGTGGTGATGGCGATCTCCAAGAGGGGATCAGCTACGAAGCATGTGCATTGGCTGGACACCTTGGATTGAAAGATTTGGTGTTGATCTATGATAGTAACGAGATCACGATAGAGGGGGATACATCTATCGCATGGAGTGCAGATGTCGCTATGCGATTTGAAGCACAGGGATGGAGTGTTCTTGATGTAGATGGACACTCTTTTGATGAAATAGATGTTGCCTTGACCGAAGCAAAAAAAGCAACAAAACCTACAATTATTATTGCCAATACAATCATTGGTAAAGGTGCAGAGGGTCTCGAAGGAAGTCACAAAACCCATGGTGCGCCATTGGGAGTAGAGACGATCAAGATATCGAAAGAGAAGGCAGGATTCCCTCCAGAAGAGCATTTCTATATTTCTGAAGATGTGCTCTTGCGCTTTAGATGTGCAGTGGAGCAGGGCGATATGAGAGAAAGAGAGTGGATACATCGACAAAATGAGACACCTCTCATCGAACAAAATGAAGCACTAGAGAGATTGCTAAATCCAGACTTCTCTTCGATCGTCTTTCCTGACTTTGCAAAGGACAAAGAGGTTGCGACCCGAGATAGCAACGGCAAGATACTCAATGCCATTGCGACAGCTATTCCTGGCTTTATCGGAGGATCTGCAGATCTCGGTCCTTCAAACAAAACGGTACTTAATGATATGGGAAATTTTCCAAAAGGAAAAAATATCCACTTTGGTATCCGTGAACATGCTATGGCAGCGATCTGTAATGCTATGGCACTTTATGGGACGGTGATTCCTTACAATGCTACTTTCTTTGTCTTCTCTGACTATCAGAAACCTGCTGTGAGAATCGCAGCTTTGACAGGTATCCAGAACTTCTTTGTATGGACGCATGATAGTATCGGGGTAGGGGAAGATGGTCCGACGCATGAGCCTATCGAACAGATGAGTCAGTTTAGAGCATTGCCAAATTTCTACCTCTGGAGACCAGCAGATGCAACTGAAAATGTTGCAGCGTGGAAGAAAGCATTTGAGATCAATGCGCCACAGGCTTTTGTCCTGAGTCGCCAAAAGCTCAAAATACTTAAGCCCAAAAGAGATTTTGGTGAAGTTGCCAATGGTGCGTATATCGTCAAAGAGAGAGAGGGTGCTACTCTGACATTGATGGCAAGTGGATCGGAGTTGATGCCATGCCTCAGAGCTGCATGTCATCTTGAACTACTTGGTATCCAAACGAATATTGTATCTGTCCCATGCCTCGATCTCTTCAATGAACAGGATGCAGCGTACAAAGCCAGAGTGATCAGTGCAGATACGAAAGTCTTGGCAGTAGAAGCCGCGACAGCGACAGAATACTACCGCTATGCCGATGATGTATTGGGGATGGAGAGCTTCGGTGCCTCTGCACCAGCCGATCTACTCTTTGAAAAGTTTGGATTTACTGTCAAGGGCATTATGAAGCGTGCTTGTGCATTGGTGGATGTCGAATATAGAGAGGTTGAGATTGGAAAGTGCCTACTTTAAGGCGTATTTTTTTAACCAGTAAGGAATACTGATTTTTACTCGCTGCGACGGTCTCCGTTGTAGCGCATATCTGACACTGTAAACAAAAGATAGTACTCTTTGCTACTGCATCACTCGTATGCATTCCCACGCAGGAGCGAGTGGGAACGAGACAAAATCTTTAGAAAAAGAGCAATCTAAAAGTAGCTTTACTAGTCTAATACTCTCAATTGGTGCAGTGGTCTCAAAGACAACCACAGCTGTACTTAAAAAGGCATTGGAGACTGTTGATATAAATATGATTAATGAGTGGAGTAAAGAGAAAGTGGGAACTACTATACAAGCCCAAAGGAAGAAGCTTTATAAATTGGAAAGGGTGGAACAAAATTGGGATAGTATGGTGGGCTTAGAGAGTGCTTAAATTGCAAACCCCATTCCTGACTCTAAGGTTCCACCCACCGAAGATATTAAATCTCCACTTACAGATATCATCAAAATATGCAAGAAATTATATCTAAATTATTATGAAAAATTATGCGATGTTTAAACTTATTTTGCTATAATACCGCTCTAAATTCTCATAGTCTATGAGATCGTTGTCTCGGCAGAGATCGTTGCAACGACCCCTATCAATGATAGTGGAAGGATGCATCTTGTGTCGGAATAGGTTGGTTGCCTATCAGAAAAATAAAATAAAAGGTTTTAAGATGAGAAAAGATATCCATCCAAAAGTTGTTGACTGTAGTGTGACATGTGCCTGTGGTAATGAATTTATGATCAGATCTGACAATGAGAAAATGTCTATAGATATCTGTAATGAGTGTCATCCATTCTTTACAGGTTCTGAAAAGATTGTTGATGCTGCTGGACGCGTTGAGAAGTTCAAGAATAAATACAAGCTTGGTTAAGCTGAAGGGGACAGAGTTGATCTCCTCCCAAATATGCTAACTTTTATCCCTACTCCTATTGGAAATCCCCAAGACATTACACTACGCGCAATGCGTCTTTTTGAAGAGGCTGAACTTTTTTTGTGTGAAGATACGAGAGAAACGAAACGATTGATGCGTTTGTTGCAAGAGCGATATGGAATGCTTGTTCCTGAAGCAGAGTATCTCTCTTTTAATGAGCATAATGGTTTACAGCGATTAGATGAAGTATCACAGAGACTCAAAGATCAAAAAGTTATTTATGTCAGTGATGCAGGGATGCCTGTGATCTCAGATCCTGGGCAGGTTTTGGTGGCGTATTGTCAAGAGATGGACTTGGTCTATGATGTTTTGCCTGGCGCTAGTGCAGTGGTGACTGCGTATGCTGCGAGTGGCTTTGAAGCAGGTGAGTTTCTTTTTTATGGTTTTTTACCTCACAAAGGAAGTGAACGGGCGACAGCACTCTCTGAGGCACTCAATAGCAACTATAATACAATCCTCTATGAATCTCCTCATCGATTGATAAAATTGCTTAAAGAGATTGTCGCTATGGATCCCGAACGGGTGCTATTTTTGGGCAAAGAGTTGACAAAAAAATTTCAAACTTATTATAAAAAACCAGCAAATGAACTTTTGAATCTCTTGAAGGAAGTACATATTCGTGGTGAATGGGTTGTGGTAGTACAGGGATATAAGTCTGAGAGAAAAGCACTCTATCTGGAAGATATTATGTTGCTAGATCTTGCACCAAAGCCCAAAGCAAAGCTTCTTGCCAAGGTCACAGGAGAGAGTGTTAAAAACTGTTATGAAAAACTAATAACAAAGAGATAGAGAGTATCAAAGAGAGTGACAGCAAAAGTTGGATAAAATCCCCTTTATGATAATTTATGGAAAACAAGTCTGCCTGTATGCGCT
>QMKU01000024.1 GCA_003646525.1 Campylobacterota bacterium | reverse complement strand
TGAACTCCAAGATGACGACCATCCCGCCTGGTTTCAATGCACGATAAAATTCCTCTAGTGCTTCGACTCTATCGACAACATTGCGGATACCGTAGGAGATGGAGATGATGTCTGTACCTTCATCAGCTATGGGTAACTCTTGTGCTTTTCCCTCAAGGAAGTCAGCAAAATCTACTTTTTCTCTCGCTACCTCTAACATCCCTACGGAAGGATCTACACCAATATACTTCCCTACTTCAATATCAAGCATTTTGGCTCTTTCACGCCAATAGAGTAGAAGATCTCCTGTACCGCATGCAACATCAGTGATCTGGGTTAACTCTTTTTTTCCCAAAAGATTGTAAGCTTTATCACATCCTTTTCGTCGCCACTGCTTATCAATACCAAAACTCAATACTCTGTTAGCTAAATCATAGGTTGAGGCGATCTCATCAAACATCCCTACGATTTTTTCCTGTTTTTCCTGTTTTTGCTCTCTATTCATCTCTCTCTTTGCTCCATATCATCATATCAATTCCCTTTTTGTCACTATGCAAAAAGGTTAAATCTTTGTCGATATTATAGGTTAAATTATCTGAAGAGAGCTTAGGTGTTTGGTAAAAGAGATACCAGTCTATCTGTTTGGAAAGAGCCTGAAGTGTTCCTTCTCCTCCTTCGATCAATACAAAAGAGGGTTTTTCCAGAAAAGTTAAATCATCAGTATATAAAACTTCCCGACCCTCTATACCAAAGAGAGGAATAGTTTGGTCGAACTGCTTCTGTTGAGAGTAGATAGTGATATCAGGTGCCAAGCCTCCACTGAAACGACAATCAAGTGTGGGTCTATCTGTCCGCACAGTATTGCCCCCTATCACTAGTCTATCACAGACTTCACGCAGCTGATGTACATGTCTCAAGGATGCCTGTGAACTTAAGTATCCTCCTCCTATCTTTGCATTGGAAGTCTGTGCTAGTTTGAATAAGACAAATGCTCGTTTTTGCCAGATAAGAAAAGGTGCGAGTAGGGCTTCTGCTTCTTTGGATTTTATACCTATGCTGACAGTGAGTCCGCATGTTGTCAAAATTTTTGCACCACCACCATGTCCAGGGATTGGATCTACTATTGCGATGACAATACTTTCTGGTTTGATCTTGGAAAGCAGTGAAGCACAGGAGGGTGTTTTGCCTTCATGTCTGCATGGCTCTAGCGTAACATATAGGGTACAATCAGAAAAAAAGCCTAGAGGAAGTTGCAGGAGGAAAGCATGTGCCAAATTAGCATCAAATGGATCAAATTCGATCGTCTCTCCAGAGAGTTCTTCATAGGCGGCAAGAAGTGCCAAAACTTCCGCATGTGCAGTGCCTGCTTTTTGATGGGCCTCGATGGCAATAATTTTCCCTCGCTGTGTTACGAGTGAACCAACAGCAGGATTGGGATAGGTCAAGGCTTGAAATTCCCAAGCCTTATCAATGGCAAGTTGCATACAAAGCTGATCAAACTGCATCTTTGCTACTCTCTTAATCTCTGTCTATTTCCAGTCAAAATAGGTTTTGGCTGTTTTGATATCGCTGTAGGGATAAGACTCTTCTTCATGAGCCGTTTTGACAACAATACCTTTGTTATCCGCACTCTTGAGAATAGCTTTGAGTCTATCTTGACCTGGAACTTTGAGTTTTACTTTTTCTCCTACTGCACCTTGAAAATGTGCTGGTTTGCGTAATTTTCTTTCGATACCAGGGGAGCTGACTTCTAGTCGATAAGGGGAGCTCATTGGAGGATGCACATCTAAAAAAGGAGAAAGGGTATGTGAAATCTCCGTGCAGAGATCTAGTGTTACGCCACCTTCTTTAGTGACAGAGACACGGAAGATGGTCTCTTTCCCCTCCTGTGTTACCTCTGTATCATACAGTATAGCACCGTTAGCTTTGACAATCTTTGCGATTTCACTATCAAGATTCATTTGCTTTATCTCCCTTTCGTTCTATCTGCTTGAAGAGTTCTTCTATTCGGCTAATTTTTTCAAGTTGATGGTCAAATTCAAATGTCATTCTAGGAGCCTTGAACCATCCCTCTGTCTGTTTGCATTGATTCTGGATGTATCCTGATACACTGCGGAGTTGCTTGAGTGCTTCATTTTCCTCTTTTTCACTTAAAAAAGAGGGTTCCAAGTAAATCTTGGCATCACTGCGACCTTTGGAACATACCACATCTGTGACTAGTAGAGAATTAATTCGACTATCGTCTAGTGTAGCAAGTGCTTCGGGAATAATCTCTTTGAGCACTGATTCTACACGATGTCTCTTGATCTCTTCTTGTGTCATAGTGTGACTTGCTCCTCCACATCTTTGAAGGTTTCAAAAGTGTCACCCGCTTTGATATCATTGTAGTTTTCGAGCATAATACCACACTCGAAACCATTTTTTACCTCTTTTGCATCGTCAGTAAAGCGTTTCAATGAAGAGATAGTACTAGTATAGATAACAACACCATCACGGATCAGACGTGCTTTGCTACCTCTGATAATCGAACCTTCTGTTACTTTTGACCCTGCAATTGTTCCTACTTTGGCTACGACAAATGTTTCACGAACCTCTGCCTGACCAGTGACCTCTTCGCTTATTACTGGACTCATCATTCCACCTAGAAGTGCTTTAACATCATCAAGTAAATCATAAATGATGGAGTAAGATTTAATCTCAACACCCAATACTTTTGCTTTTTTCTTGACATCTCCAGTAGGTCTGACATTAAATCCAAGAATCACTGTGTTTTCACTAGCATTAGCTAGCGTAACATCACTCTCTGTGACACCACCGACACCTTCATGGATGACATTGGTTTTGACCTCTTCATTTTTCAGTTTTTCCAAACTTCCTTTAATCGCTTCTAGTGAGCCCTGAACATCAGCTTTGATAATTATGGGAAGTGTTTTGAGTTGCCCCTCTGCAATAAGTGCAGAGAGATCATCTAGTGTCGCTTTGGTACTCTTGGAGAGTTGTTTCGCCCGAGCATACTCTGCTCGTTTTCCTGCCAATTCTCTGGCATCTCTCTCGCTATTCATAACCATAAGAATATCGCCTGCGCCTGGAACCTCATTGAGTCCAATGATTGCAGCTGGCGTTCCTGGTACGATCTCTTTGAGTACGACTCCATCATCACTGCGCATGGTTCTTATGCGACCATAGGTATTGCCGACTATGACATTGTCACCTACTCGAAGTGTACCATTTTGGATGATGACATTGGCAACTGGTCCAAATCCTTTTTCTAGTGAACTCTCTACGACGACTGCTTTTGCCTCTCGTGTAGGGTCGGCTTGGAGTTCCATCATTTCAGCTTGTAGCAAGATCACATCGAGTAGTTCCTCGATACCTTCACCACTGTGTGCGGAGACATTGGCAAACTCATACTCCCCGCCCCAGTCAACTGCTAGTACATCCATCTCTGCCAATTGAGATTTAACCATCTCAGGATTGGCACTTGGTTTGTCCATTTTGTTGATTGCAATAATGGTCGGAACACCAGCCGCTTTGGCATGAGAAATAGCTTCTCGTGTCTGAGGTTTGACACCATCATCTGCAGCAACAACAATGATAACGATATCTGTTGCTTGTGCACCACGAGCTCGCATTTCGGTAAAAGCCGAGTGACCAGGAGTATCTACAAAAGTGATCTTCTTCCCGTTTTTCTCTACCTGATAGGCACCAACATGTTGTGTGATTCCTCCAGCTTCCTTTTCTGCTACTTTTGTGGTGCGTATTCTGTCGAGGAGAGAAGTCTTGCCATGGTCAACATGGCCCATAATGGTAATAACAGGAGGTCTCTCTTCCATGTTGTCAGATTCAATACTATCGTAAGCTTCTGAGTAGTTAAGTGCATCCAATGGATTGATAGTTGTGACTTCTACCTCAAATTCATCTGAAAGAATCTCAATGGAATCTTTGTCAAGGAAATCATTTTTGGTTACCATTGTGCCTAGTGCAAAAAGTACCTTTACGACTTCACCCACATTTTTACCTACTTTTTCTGCAAATTCATAGACTCTTACATTTTCCGGTATTTCAATCACGCTAATCTTTTCTCCTACTTCATCTGGTTTAGGATACTTCTTTTTTCTCTTTCCGCGACTAATTGAGCGTTTTTGTTGTGGTCGGAATGTGTTTACTTGTGAACCTCTTTTTTTCTGTTCTGCTTTACGACGCTCATCTTGGCGTTTCATATCTTCGTAAATATTTTTATCACTAAAATCTAGGAGAACAACTTCTGCTTCATTGTATATTTCATCGCTTCCGCCAAAATCTCCACCCACCATAATATTAAGTTTTTCACCACTATCTTTTGCTGAAGCAGCTCTTCTTACTTTCTTCTTTTTGGGTGCGCTAGGTGTGCTGTCAGACATACTAATTTTCTTTTTGACTGGTGCACGCTTCGCTTTTCTGACGATTGTTATACCGCCACGAGAGAGAGATTTTTTTCTCAAAGCTTTTTTCTCGATTCTTCTCTTTTCCTCTTTTTCTCTCTTCTCTTCTTCTGCAGTTTGTGGCTTTTTCACAGGTTTTTCTACGGATTTTACTTCAAGTTCCTCTTTTTGCGGAACTTCTTCTGACACCTTTTCAGCAACCTTTTGATCTGAAACCTCTGTTGTCGGAGCCTTTGCCTCTCTATCTTTTGGCTCTGTTGCCTCAGGTGCTTTAGCTTTTAGGGCAGTTGGCTTTTTCGTGATAGTGATTTTTGATTTTGGAGTTGGCTTTTTAAAGCCTTTAGGCAAAGTACCGCTGATGGCATAATCAACGAGTATTCCAGCCTCTTCCATATTGATCGTGCTATTCGCAGCTTTTACATTATATCCCAGCTCTTTTGCTTTGGCCAATAGTTTAGCATTCGAGAGCCCCGCTTCGTCTGCTATTTCTTGGATTTTAACTTTATCCATTCTTTACTAACTCCTTTAAAAACTTAACAAACCGTTCTTCGTCTTGCTTAAAACGCTTCGTTAAACTTTTAGTCTTTTTTGTATTGTTGATACAGTCATGACAAAGATAGAAACTTCGCCCTCGACCTTTATACTTAATGATCTGATTGGAATCTTGTCGTAGTCTGATCATAGACTTTTGTTTATTTCTCTGCCTACAAGCGAGACACATTCGTATTGGTTTATTCATCTTTTCGCCATTATACCCAAAAAGAGTTTAAGGCTACCCCAAGGATATAAACAACCAAATAAGCTTGTAGACTAACTCTTTGCTGTAGCACCGTAATTATCCAATGCTTTATTAAAAATCCTAAAATAAGGAAACTTCTTTTGGAGGATTTCAGCGATTTTTTGTGCATCATCCGCATAGCAAAGGGAGAAAAATGTTGAGCCACTTCCTGATAGTGTACTCATCAATGCTCCATGTTTTAGAGCAAGGCGTTGCACTTCAAAAAGTTCAGGCATCATCTTCATTCGTCGTGTTTGGTGCAATTTGTCTTTTGAGGCAATACGCAACAAGTCCCAAGATTCACTCATAAAAAGACTTGTCATGAAGGCAGCATGGGAGAGTGAGTAGATCGCCTCCTCTTTTTTATACACCTTTGGAAGCACATGGCGTGACCGTGCTGTTGAGATGGTTCTGTCGGGAACTACTAGAACAGCACGAAGATAGTCAGGAAGTCTTCTTTTTTTGCTGTAGATACGATCTCCCTCAATACAAGCAACATTGAAGCCACCCATAACTGCTGGAGTTATATTGTCTGGGTGGTGTTCATATCGTAATGCTCGATTAAGAATTTCGCGTTTATTATATTTGACATTAGCAGCTGTATAGGCAGCTGTGATTGAAGCAACGATAACTGCCGATGAGCTTCCTAATCCTCTGGATATAGGTATACGATTGGTAAATTCAAAACGGAATATTGGTTCTTTATTTGTCAATCGTCTATAATTTTCATTAAAAATATTTAAAAAAAGTGTATTTTTTCTAATCTTTGGATTTTCAGCACCTTCTCCTTTTGTCGATAGACTTAAAAATTGCGAAGGTTTGATGATGATCTCGTTGCGTAGATCTATTGCCAATCCAAGCGTATCAAATCCTGGTCCGAGATTGGCACTGGTTGCCGGTACACTTATGAGCACTTGTTCCCTTTTATTTTTTCATGAGCCTAAACGGCTGGTATGATATAGTTTGGTGTTGATATTTCATCAAGTGTCAATGATGCCAATGAAATAGGCAAGAGATACTCTTGAGGAATGATCTGGTCAAACTTTTGCGTTATTATAGTTTCTTTTTCTTTGACAAAATAGAGATTCCCTATAGCTTTGATAGGTTTATTGCCGTTAAAGGCAAAAGCTGAACATCCAGAAAAAGGGATTTTTTTAATAATTTGAATTGTCTTGAGGATAATATAGGTGAGCTTGATCGCCATATAACTTCCTGGTCCTCTAGTGTAAATGATCAAAGAGAGAGGATACTTTAGCATCAATTGATTAATAATCGTAAGCAATATATCGGAAGTTTTTCTATCACTCTCTATCTCTTCTATTAGCTCATCATCTCGATAGACTCCCAATAAAATAGGAGAAGAGATGGATATAATAAGTAGAGTGTAATTAGGCGAAGCTTTTTGCAAATTCTCTACTCTGCAAGGATTCAATCGTTGCTATTTCATAGTTTCGGCTATCTGCAAGCAGAGCAGAAGTCAACTGATAGTTCAGCTCATGGCTACCTGCAAAAGCAGTATAGTTTCCTAATATATTGTATCCAGATACCATCATATCCCCTAAAGCATCAAGAATCTTATGGCGTACAAATTCATTTTCAAATCTCAATCCTTCAGGATTTAGAATTCTGTGATCATCTAGTCCAATAGCATTTTGTAGTGTTGCACCCAATGCAAGGTTTTGGCTTTGGAGATATTGAATATCTTTGGCAAAACCAAATGTTCTTGCGCGAGCTATTTCATTGATGAAGCCTGCTGTGCTGAATTCAAATCGTTCTTTTTGTTTTCCGATGACAGGATGTTGAAAATCAATTTCAAAATCAAAGGTGGCACTTTGAGAAGGTGAAAGCCTCACAAATTTCTTTCCAACCTTCACTTCTACCTCTCTGGTGATGCAGAGTACTTGTTTGCTTTGCGCTTGTTTTCGTATGCCTGCTTCGTCCAGAAGCAGGCAGAAACTTATCGCGCTTCCATCCATGACAGGCATCTCATTCCCATCAACTATAACACGCATATTGTCAATACCATAGGCATAGACAGCAGCCAAAAAATGCTCTATCGTTGAAATAGATCCTTTTTCGTTACCGATTACGGTCGCCATTCGTGTATCGATAACACTATCTGGAGAGAGGGGAATACTGAGTGCCAAATCTTCCCGATAGAAAACTATCCCAGCGTTTTCGCTTAATGGCTCAAGTCGAAGCTTGATCGGTTCACCCTTGTGCAAGCCGATTCCGACCACTTCCACGGACTGTGCAATTGTTCTCTGTCTCATCTTTCCCTCCCTTTTGTTCTTAAGTACTCATATAAAGTCAATTTTACTCCTCATAGTATAGCATAATATCTTCAAATTAGATAATATGAAGATCTTTATTGGACGCTTTTAGCTGTTTTATTACTATTATCTATACCCAATATGATTTTATCGGCATCTTTGAATATCTTATCAATATTGTCTTTGATCCATTTTTTATCCAACCACTCTATTGGTCTGACTTCAATACCCTGTACAAGAATACCAAAGTGCAGGTGGTCTCCCATTGCTAAACCAGTTGTACCTGTCTTGGCAATCGTTTGACCGACTCGGACTTCATCACCCTCTTTGACATTCAGTGTCGAGCAGTGACCATAAAGCGTATAGAGTCCTAGTCCATGGTCAATCATAGGCATATTGCCATATATACCATTGTAATCCGCCATTACGATAGTGCCCCCATTGGAAGTAACGATTGGTGCCATCTGTGTGCTTGCCATATCATAACCTAGATGATAAGACTCAGAGATGATATTGTTTTTATCATTATAATAATAGTAGCGATGGTCCCCAAATCTGGCTACTCTCTGCCCATTCTTTAGTGGATAAAATTTGTTTATTTTCCAACTGTCAAGTATCTCATTGGAAATTTTTGATGCATTCTTGTGGATGAGATTTTCATTATTGATGCGCATAGTTTCATTAACCGCTTTGAACCTCTCGATCCTATCTTCTTTCATATATCTTGAATCCTGTTCTGCTAAGTCTGTAATTTTTCCATCAATAAATTTATCAGAAGCCTTGATAACGGATATACGATATTTTTTATTTTTTAAATAGAATGGTACCTCTGCTTTTCGCTCATTACCTGCTTTATCTCGGGCAAAAACTCTAGCTTGGAAGTTTTCCATAGTAAATGGCCAAGCGATGAGTGCAGCGTAATACCCCTCTTTTTTATAGGGTTGTGCTTGAAATTTATGTCCTCCTGCCTGAATATAGAGTTTGTCCAGCGCATCATCATCAGATGCTTGAAATATTACCAAGGCACTTCCTCCTTGTCTGATACTGTAGGAGTTGGAGAGAATATTGACATTGGGTCGTCGATAATCTATTTTGAAATTAACAGTTTTTTGAATACTGTTTCCTTTTAGATAGTTCCATTTGCTTGTATCAATGACTTGGATATCAAATGTCAACTCTTTTGCTTTTCTATTTAGTTTTCCTTGAGGGTAGTTAATAGAAATAATTTTCTCTTTGATCCCTTCGAGATGCTCTTCTCCTGCTACAGATACTTTGGTGGCTCCATCACTCAAGGTGATTTTATAGCTTCGGAGACCTAGATTGTCTATTATTTTGATCTTTAGCGGATCTTTTGCATTCCAATAACCTTGTTTTGATATCTCGATCGTAGGTCGAACTCGTTCGAATTCTTCGGCCGTGTACAGGTAGCTAGTTGCAGCGATACCACCAGCCAAAATAAATACTAGAAGTATAATCCATCCTATTTTACTTCTTTTTCTCCCTCTTCTTCTTAGCATATTTTCTCCTGCTTCTTTTTGTTTTGGTTGTTGAGTAGTTCAATTTGTTTTAGAATTTTATCTAAAATCTCTTCAATGTTCCCGAATGCTATGGTAAATCCGCATGCATTTCTATGTCCACCACCACCAAAATATTCTGCCAAGGGAGTTATATCCTGATTTTTACTTCTCAATGATACTTTGATATACGATTTATGTTGAACCAATATTATACCTATTTCAACAGTAGTTAAGGAGCAAGCATACTCAACGATACCATCGAGATCGCTTACTCTTGCTCCTGTCGTGACGATCATTCCTTGATCTACTTGCATAGATGCTACGGTTGCACTATGGTGTAGTGTCAATGTCTCCAATGCTTTTTCCAATACTCTTAGTGACGCAAGTGAGTGCCGTTGTGTTAAGTTGAAAGTGACACTCTGATGGTCTGCACCATGTGCGATTAGCTCTACGGCAAAAGCAAAAACTTCTTCATCTACGCTACTGGTTGTAAAATATCTAGTATCTGAAAGTAGTGCCGTATAGAAACAGGTGGCAACTTCTTTGCTGATAGGGAAGTCTCCTCCTAGTAGAATATATGCAACTTGGGAGCTAGCAGCACACAATGGATCAACTAGATTGACTGTTCCATAATTTTGATTTGTTTGATGATGGTCGATATTGATGATCACACGATCTGTTAGATCAAAGCCTGTACGATCGATACTTCCACAATTACAGGTGATGATCAGGCTCTCTTTATAATCTATTTGGTGTTTGATTTTGGAAAAATTTGGTAGAAAATCTAAGTACTGTGGTAGTTCCGTAGAGTGGTTTACAACTTCCACTCGCTTATTGTATGCTTTTAAAAGTGTATAGATACCTAGAGAGGTTCCGATAGCATCCGCATCTGGGTTGATATGAGAGAGAATAGTAATACTATGATAATTGTCAATAATTGTTTTCAGATCTTGAGATTGCATCTATTGCCTAACACTTCGATTTGGATCTCTCTTTACAACTTTTCTCTCTTCGACCTTCATAGAGAGATCAATCCAATTTGCTTGATGAATAATGCTACCTGAGGAGATAGCATCTACACCAGTTTGTGCTAATGCACCGATCGTCTCAAGTGTAACATTACCACTCGCTTCAAGAAGAATATGGGGATATCGTTCATTGCGGTATGCCACTACTTCGCGTATTAGA
>QMKU01000023.1 GCA_003646525.1 Campylobacterota bacterium | reverse complement strand
TTTCGAGGGTAACCGCCCGACAAACTCTCTCCTGCTTCAGAAAATAACAGCAAAAAGCTTGGGCAAACTGATCGCTCTCTATGAGCACAAAATCTTCGTGCAGGGAGTGATTTGGAATGTCTATAGTTTTGATCAATGGGGTGTAGAATTAGGCAAACAACTCGCCAAAAAGATTTTACCCGAACTAGAAGATGATCGAGAGGTGACAAGCCATGATGCTTCGACGAATGGGCTGATCGGACAGTGGAAATCATGGCGATAGACAAGCCCTATTGGGCTATTAATGTTTTTTAGTTAAGGAAAAAATTTTCTTGGAGCAGGGACTGAAGTCCCATAAAACGGGACTAAAGTCCCTGCTCCTAAATATTTAACTTTGGTAGTTATTTTAGTTCTATTCCTTAGCCTAGCAACCCAATCACCAAAAAAGAAAAAAGAGGGACTCAAGTTGAATAAAAGACTTCTAGTTATAACATTAATAATCTCAATGTTCATTTCAGTTCTGATATATAATTTAAATCCGCCTCAAAATCAGCTTGTATTTAAAGGAGCGGATTTGACTGGGGAAATTGGTCTCAATAAAACAGATTCTAAATATATAAATAACTCTGAAAAACATGGTTTCTTGACTTATGGACCCTATGTAACACTAGAGAGTGGGACACACTTTTTTAGTCTAACATATTCATCAGACAAAGTAAGCAATGCAAGATTTGAAATTGCCACCAACGACGGAAAGGATACTGTAAAAAAAGCTACTCTTCAGAGTAGTGCAGTATATGCAACTATTTCACATAAAATTGTAGCAGAAAGCAATCAAAGCAATCAAAAATGGGAAGCTAGAGTCTGGTATGCAGGAGCAGGAGAATTATCAGTTCATAAGCTACTTATAGAGAAGAGATTTGGACTAAAAGAATCTAAAAAACTTTTTCAGTATTTTATATTAACTTTTATACCAGCGTTTTTATTAATTTTTTTATTTTTTACTTTATATAGATACTCAAAGATAGCAACTCTCTTTAGTTTGCTTTTGATCATCTTGGTGGGCTTATCATTTGTAATAGATGCTTATACAGACTACTATAAATATAAGGAGATGACATATAAGCAAATGCCTCTGAACAAAGATATATTTAAGTACTATTTGGAAGAGAGTATAAAAAGTGAATATGTAAAACAGACTGCTCCAGACTTGACAAATGATAAAAATATTGACAGTTTTTATATCATGATCGATAAACAAGAGTTAAATTTACTAAATTCAGATTTACCAAGTAGCGGTATGGAAAATTATGTAGATGCCCATCTGAAAATAAATAATAGTCAAACTACCAAAGTAAAAATTCGCTATAGAGGTGGAAGTGCTTGGAATTGGGAGTATAATAGAAAATCTTTGAAGATTAAATTTAAAGACAATGATTCATATAATATGATGAAAACTATTAATTTTTCTGTACTCTATTCACTTGATATGTCCATAGA
Organism: Campylobacterota bacterium; assembly: GCA_003646525.1. GTDB lineage: Bacteria > Campylobacterota > Campylobacteria > Campylobacterales > Sulfurovaceae > SZUA-451. Next base: position 9,186 of record QMKU01000023.1, on the reverse strand, counting down.
GCCAATTACTCAGAAAATTGCTTCAAGTGTAGGGGCGTTAGCTCCCGTTGTCAAAACAGTAAGAATGTTTATAAATGGTGAATATTCAGGTTTGTATCTCTATTCAGATCAAGTTGATGAGTCATTTTTAAGAAAAAATCATTTAATGCCTGGAAGTATTTATAATGGTGATTATAGCCCAAGAGAGCCATGGTCTAATTATGTTGGTAAAGATGGTATTGCCAAATTATGGTTTGATAGTCAAATATGGGAGAAAAAATCAGCAAGAAATGCTGAGCAAAAGAAAAATAGGGAAGATATAAACTTATTGATAAAAGCTATAAATCAATATAGTGATTTAGATTTTTATAATTTTGCAAATACTTATTTGAGTGAAGCGTATTATACCTATATTGCTTTAGATGTATTGTGGGGTACTCATCATCATGATTATTTTCACAATCACAAGATATATTTTGATCCATACAGAGGCAAATATACACCCATATCATGGGATATAAGATTTTGGAGAGCTGATAAAAATAAAGATAATTCATACTATCCATTGATACAAAGGTTGGCACTTAATCCATTGCTGGAATATAAAAGAGATAAAGAGTTGCATAGACTGTTGCAAATTATAAATCCTGCATATATTGATATTTTAATGAATGAGGAGAAAGATAAAATCCTACACTCCTTTATGTCCGATAACAAAAGAAAAAAGATAAGTATAAATAAGAAATTATTTCCATGGAGAGAGACACGCAATCCTCCCCAGCTTAAAGTTGCTTTTCAAAAAGACTTGGATAAGGTATTCAATCTATATTCAGCTAACTTGAAAGAGAGATTAAAATATTTAAACAATATGCTAGAAGATATTGAAGTTAAATACTCAACCAAAGTACAAAATGGCAAGGCTACAGTAACAGTAAGTGTAGATGGTAATTCTCCAGTAAAATTAAACTATAAAGAGAAAGTTTTATACCCTGGGCGTAAAATACTTAATACAAATGCACTAAATCTTGATTCTGCAGGATATGGAAAAACTCAGTTAAAAAACATACCTCAATTTTATACTTTTTCTTTCGATTCTGATAATTTCGACGAAAAGATATTCAAAGGTGGCACAAATGCAATCACAGGTAAAAAAGTTATTTTTTCAAAGATGGATAAAATCGATATTGCAGAAACAGATTCTATACATTCTAACAAATTCAAACAACCAAAATTTAAAGTCAAGACGCTAAAAGGTACCGTACAAGTTCAGCAAACACTAATTTTTGACAAATATACAGAGGTTATCATAGAGCCAGATACTACATTTATAATGGATGAAAACAGATCTATCTATTTTTATGGAAAAGTAACAGCTATAGGCACAAAAGAGAAGCCAATAAAATTTATGGCAAAAGATAAAACTAAGCCATGGGGTCTAGTGGCAGTTCAAGGGAAAAGCACAACGGGAAGCAAGTTTCACTTTTGTGAGTTTGAAAATGGCTCGATCGATACAAGAAACCTTATTCACTACACAAGTCAGTTTAATATTCACGATATGGACTATTTTGAAGTGAAAAACTGTAAAATCGGAAGAAACTTTGTAGGTGATGACGCGATGCACATAGCCTATGCCAAGGGTATTGTAGACAATTGTATTTTTGATGCTGCGAGAAGTGATGGATTGGATATAGATATATCAGATGTAACCATAACGAACAACATCTTCAAAAATAGTGGCAACGATGGATTGGATGTTATGACAACTACTATGAGTGCTTCCAATAACACCTTTGTAGATACAGGAGATAAAGGAATCTCAGTCGGAGAGTGGTCAACTGCAACAATCACTGATTCCACATTCACAAGAACTCTAATTGGCTTAGAGATAAAAGATAAGTCAAAAGTTATAGCCAATAATCTAACATTTATAGACTCTAAAGAGAAAGCTATCAATCTATATAATAAAAACAAGAGGTATGATACGGGTGGATTTTTAGAAGCAACCAGTATAATATTTGTAGGAAATAGCACAGTAAAAGCAGATAAAAAATCAGAGGTAATCATAAATGAGTAACCTGCATATCAAACGAAATGAGTTAAAGTATTATATATCTAATTTGGAGTATCAAGCTATGGTAAACAAGCTTGTGCATGTACTTAAGTCTGATGATTTTTCTAAGCCAAGAGAGGGCTATTTCATACGAAGTCTTTATTTTGATTCGTTTGACGATGAGTGCCTTTATGAGAAGCAATCTGGTGATATGTTCAGAGCAAAGTATCGCATGCGCATCTATGACTTGGCAACCAAGAGTGTAAAGTTTGAGATCAAAAATAAGGCGAACAATCAAATCTACAAAGAGACAGCCACCATCTCAAAGGAGAGTGCCTATAAAATAATAGATGGGGATTATGGCGAACTCTTGACCTATAATAATCCTATATTGAATAAGATTTATAAAAAGTTTACCGAGAAACAGTACAAGCCAAAGGTTATTATCGATTATACTCGGGATGCTTTTATGTTTGACTTTTTTAATTTAAGAATAACTTTCGATAAAGATCTGCATTCATGCAACACGGACTATGATATATTTAGCAATAATTTACATACCATTCCAGTCATTTTAGAAGGAAAACAGATAATGGAAATAAAATACGAAACAGCTCTGCCTGAGTACATACACAGAACACTGCAACTTGATGCGTGTGAACGAATGGCAATAAGTAAATATACTTTGGGAAGACGCTTTTTTAAAGTTGAAAAATGGGAAGATAATTAAGATCAAAAATAAAAAGGAGATCAAATGGTAGATCAAATTACAATGGGTGATGTTTTTAGTAAGAGTTTTGTAGCGATGCAAAGTGGAATGGAACGCTTTAGCGCAATAGAGATTATTATAAATCTTGGCGTTTCATTTGTAGTTGGTTTATTTATATTTTATGTATATAAAAAAACATTTCAGGGAGTACTATATCAGAGAAGCTTCAATGTCTCGCTGATAGCCATTACTATGGTAATCACCCTTATTATTATGACTATTAGTGGAAATCTTGTTCTTTCACTAGGGATGGTTGGTGCACTCTCTATCGTTCGCTTTCGTACGCCTATCAAGGATCCAGTAGATCTTGTATTTATATTTTGGGCTATAACAGTTGGTATTGCTAACGGTGTGGGATATTTTAATATCTCTATAATCGGTTCTATCGTTATGACTATGGTATTACTATTTATGACACGCAAGCCAGAAGAGGAGCAGCCATACTTGCTCGTACTCCAAGTACCGACAGCAACAGATGCAGCTCCTGTAGTCAAAGAGATTAGAAATTCAGTAGAGCGATTTATGCTAAAGTCAAAAACAGTTACTCCTCAGTATGAAGAGATCACGGCAGAGGTGAGACTGAAAGGTGATGATACATCTTTTATCAACAGACTACACAATGATAATAAAATATTAAAAGCAACTCTTATTACTTACTCTGGTGACTTGGCACAAGTATGATTAGGAGACTGACTTTAATTGTTTTTATAACTTTTTTGAATGCACAAGGTAAACACAAAAATGAACAATAAGTTATTGCTATTTCTGTTTTTACTCCTCGTAGCTAATCATTTGAATGCTACTGCACACAAGTTTTTAATTGTAGAAAAAGATCTCTTGCAAGTAAAAAAAATTGTCAAACGATATTTACTAACAAATGGCTATAAAATCAAAGAGAGTGATGATAAGATTTTAGAAATTTATTTTGACACTCCAGAGCTTTTGTATTTGAAGCAAAATGGCTCTATTCGGTTTAAGGCACTTGAGTATCTTACCAAAAAGAAAAAGAGAGTTAAATATCATAAAACCGTAGAGTATTCATATGACAACAATGCTTCTTTTGTCTATCCTGTAAAGCACTACAACAGTGTAAAATCTTTTGAAGAAAAACACCAACTTTTAAGCCTAGTTAAACGCAAAGAGCGAGAAGGTTTTTTGAATAAACTTAAAAGTGACGGTCTTAAATATCCAATGAGGCTTAAAGAGATAGTTAGAATCTCCAAAATCAAACATAGTTTTGAGCACAATATAACCAATACTAATACTGGAAGAATAGCTATTAATCAAATGAGAGTTTCAGCACTTGAGAGTGAAATAGAATTTATAATGCTAGAAATAATTACAAAAAATAGAGCTATAGTTGATGACCTGAAAGAGATAGTAGGCACCAAGGATGCAAATATAAAAGATACAGAATATGCTTTGGTGTTTGAGCAGATGAAAAAAAATGTTGATCTGTTTTATTGGATTCTTAGATATCCATACTTGGTTAATTTACTATATGCATTAGGTTTTGGTGCATTAGGCTTATTGATAATATTTGCTCTATTCTCCTCATTTTTTAGAAATACCAACCATATGAAACGGGACTAAAGTCCCTGCTCCTGAATATTTAACTTTACTTGAAGTTACCAAAAACTAGTGGTGCCTTGAGATCAAGTGTTTTGACTTCTGCCATCACGGATTGAAGATCATCGATCTTTTTTCCAGAGACACGCACTTCGTCTCCCTGAATAGAAGGTGTGACTTTGATCTTCATCGCCTTGATCGCTTTGACGATCTCTTTTGCTTCATCTTTATCGATCGTATCAACAATACGATAAATCACTTTGGTATTACCGCCACTGATACCTTCGGTTTTGACCTCTTCGAGAGCTTTTCCAGCAATGCCTCTCTTGATCAATTTAGAGATCAAAATATCTTTGAGCGCATCGATTTTGCTATCACTTGAAGAGCTTACACTAAGTGTTTTTGCCTGTTCATTGAGGTTGAACTCTGCCACCAATCCTTTGAAATCAAAACGCGTCGCCACCTCTTTTTCTGCCATAATCAAAGCATTTTTCAGCTCCATCATATCCAACTTTGCCGTAATATCAAAATAGTGATCTTTTGCCATCTCGTCTCCTTACTTTTCTATTCTCATCATCGCTATCTCTCCGTGTACATCGTCAAGTTCAGAGAGGGCATTGATCGCGTCTTGCATCTTGACCTCTAGGCATTGGTGTGTCGTAAATAGGAGTTTGGCTCTCTCTTCGTCGTGGGTTGGCTTTTGAAGCATAGACTCAATAGAGATCCCAAATCGACCCAGAGTGGAAGCAATCGTGGCAAGTACGCCACTCTGATCGTTGACTTCAAGTCTAAGGTAGTATTGGGAGACGATCTCATCTTTATGCAAAAGTTTCAATCCACTCTCCAGACCTTTTTTGTATCCTAACATCGGACCATGATTACCCCTGACGATGTCTATGATATCAGCGATCACAGCAGAAGCCGTCGCATCACCACCAGCACCAGCACCATAATACATCGTCTCGCCAACTCTATCACCAACTACAGTAACCGCGTTCATAACACCATCTACTTTTGCGATCATGCTTCCACTCGGAATCATCGTCGCATGTACTCTGAGCTCTACGCCCCGATCTGTCTTCTTGGCAATACCTAGTAGCTTTATCTCATAGCCAAACTCTTTGGCGAATGTCACATCCGTTTGTGTGATATTTTCGATTCCCTCGATCACAATATCTTCAGGCTTTGCATCGATACCATATGCGATCGATGCAAGAATGAGTAGTTTGTGTGCTGCATCAAATCCCCCCACATCGAAGGTCGGATCTGCCTCAGCATAGCCCAAATCTTGCGCCTCTCTGAGTATATCATCATAATCGGCACCTTCATTGATCATCTTGGTGAGCATGTAATTACAAGTTCCGTTCATAATCCCCTTGATAGATTCGATATGGTTGGCAGACAAACCATTCCTCATCGCACCAATAATAGGAATCCCACCCGCTGTACTTGCCTCATACATAAAGGGGATATTTCCTGCAAGCTCCTGAAGTTCATAGCGATGGTATGCTAGTAGTGCTTTATTTGCCGTGACCACAGATTTACCATTTTTGAGTGCTCTTTTGACCAGCTCGTAGGGCTCTTCAATGCCCCCCATTAACTCAACAACAATATCGATCTCTGGATCATCAATCACCGCTAAAGGATCGTCACTTAATGGGATAGAGAGATCCCGTTCCTTGGAAAGGTTTTTGACCACACCTGTTTTGACAACGATTTTCTCACCAGCTCTTGCTTCAATGATATCACTATTCTCTTCAAGTATTCTGGCGACACTGCTTCCGACTGTTCCAACACCCAATATGCCCACATTGATCATGTTTCTTCTTTATTGTTTATTTTTTCTACTTCTAACTCTTTAAGAAATTTTCTGATATTTCTCGCTGCCTGTCGAATACGATTTTCATTTTCTATCAACGCAATACGCACATAGCTGTCTCCATATTTCCCAAATCCAATTCCTGGACTCACTGCTACATCCGCCTTGATCAGCAGTTGCTTGGAAAATTCTAGTGAACCCATCTCTCTTGCAATCTCAGGAATTTTCCCCCAGATAAACATGCTCGCATGCTGCTTCGCCAATGGCCACCCAGCATTGCTGAAGGCTTCTACCATCACATCTCTTCTCTTCCGATAGAGAGGAATGATCTGCGCCTCAGGAATCTCCCCGTGCTCATCAAGTGCCACAGTCGCAGCAACTTGTATGGGTGTAAACATCCCATAATCAAGCCAAGACTTAATACTCTGTAGTGCACCGATCATCTTTTGGTTTCCTACGACAAATCCTACGCGCCATCCTGCCATATTGTAACTCTTGGAGAGTGTGTAACTCTCTACTGCCACATCTTTCGCCCCTTCTACTGACATAATCGAGGGAGTATGGTATCCATCAAAAGTAATATCTGCATAAGCAATATCTGAAATAATATAAAACCGTTCTTTTTTTGCCAAAGCTACGAGCCGTTCATAAAATGCAGGTGTGACTGTCGCTGTTGTAGGATTATGAGGGAAATTAACGATTAAGAACTTTGCTTTGGGGACAGAGTTATCCAGTGCTGACACCACATCTTTCAAGAAGCGATCCTCATCAACCTCGAACGAATCTTCATCGAATATCAGTTCCATTTTTTCGACATTGGCACCTGCTAGGACGAAAGCTTGCGAATGGATAGGATAAGTAGGATCAGGCACGATTGCTACATCTCCTGGATTGCTGATTGCTTGGATAAGGTGAACATAGCCCTCTTTGCTTCCCATTGTCGCAACGACTTCTGTATTGGGATCTAGATCGACATTATATTTTCGCTTGTACCAATTACTCATTGCCAATCTTAATTTGTAAATCCCCTTACTGGCGCTATATCCATGAGTTTTGGGCTTCCTCGCTGTTTCGCATAGCTTGTCTATGATCGGCTTGGGTGTCGGCGCATCTGGGTTTCCCATCGAAAAATCAATAATGTCCTTACCCGATCTCCTTGCCTCCATCTTGAGATCATTAATCTCTGCAAAAATATACTTAGGTAATCGATTTATCTTTTCAAACTGTATCTCATCAAACATTCTATTCCTTCCCGACTTGCTTGTTTACTTGGTTGCCGCCCTGTATTCATCTTCGCTGAGTTGATGAACTCCCCGTTGATCTAGCCGAAAAAACAACTTTCCTGCTCCACCAAACTCTTCAAAGAAATCATCATTCATAAAGGCAAATAGAGCATTTTCTGTTGCAAAAAGCCAGCTGTTTGCTTTTAAATCTATCTTGTAGCGATATTTTCGCCTAAACTGTCTCTTCTTTTTGTTCTTCTCATTCGTCAAACGAAACCACATCTCTTGTTGTGGCAAAAGCACCATAGACTCTCGCAACACAATAGTAGGAGTCTCTACTGTGCTTGCACTATTTTCCGATAGATTCTCTTCTGCCGCTTCCTGCAAACTTACACTCTGTTCAATGAGGGGAGTCTCTATTGTTGTAGTCTCCGCAGACATAGCTTCTGCGATATTGCTGTTATCATCTAAGCTGTCTACGACCGTACTCTTTGCAACATTCCCATCAGCACTCTCAGTAGTATTCTCAACAACACTTTCGGTAGCACTCTCATTTGGCTCTAGTGCTACTACCTTCTCGACAATACTCTCTTGGACTTCTTTTTTCTCTGGGATTTCTATTTTTACAGAGGTGTTTGTCTTCTTGGGAGCCTCTATTTGTTCCAGATTCTTTTGTACAGCAGGCTGCTCGGATATTTCTTTTGTTGCTGTATCCTCTTTTCCTAGAAGAGTATCAATAAGAGATATTGCGCTCTGTGGATCTAGGGGGCTGACTTTTTGCTTATAGTATCCAGTAAAAAAATACCAAGCACTGTACACAAATAAAATCAGTAACAATACTGTAAAAAGTTTAGGAAATATTGTCTTCTTTTTCTTGATCTGACTGCTCTTGACCAATCCACTCTCCATGGAGATATGATCCTCAAAATGAGCCTGGCACTCTTGACGCAAATCATCTAGATTCACTCGATACTCTCGTTCGATTATTCTTATGGCACCCATTGCCTGTGGAAGTCTCATCGTCTCAAACTCTCTATTGAAAAGTTTCTTGATTACCTCTTCTGCAATATTCGTTTTTTTAGCAATGCTAGTAATCGATTGCTCTTCGATCAAATCATCTAATTGCATATCCCATCCTGTGTATTAAAATAGCAGCTGCTGCAGAGACATTGAGAGAATCAAACTGATGCTTCATCTCTATTGAAACCATCTCTTTCACCTTTGTTTTAGCCTTTTTTGACAAACCTTCTCCTTCACTACCTAAAACCAAAACTCTTTTGTTCACGAAAGTCATGGTCTCTACCGACTCACCATCCGCAGAGGCACCATAAGAGATAAAACCTAGTTGGTGCAGTTCATTGAGAACATCCAATATATTCCCTGCAATCATGAAGGACATATCCAGCAGAGACCCTGAACTTGTACGAGTAATAGCTGCAAGGTTTAGCTGTCTCACACCTGTCGCTATCACGGCATCAGCACCCAAAGCATAGGCACTTCTGACGATCGCACCAATATTGCCTGTATCTGTCAATCCATCGAGTATTACGACAAAGTCACTCTTCTTGATCTGAGAAAGAGTATCTTGTTTCAAGTCATTTATCTCCAGCAAGATACCCTGATGATTGCCACCTTTGCTCATAGACTGAGCCCACTTCTCTTCCAAAAATTTAATCATCGGCTTATATTGGTCAAAGAGAGGTTGCGAAAGCAATCCTTTTTTTGCCAGATAAACTGTTTTTATATCTGCTGCATGGTGTTTAAGCGCATACAGGCA